>CAZNGL010000236.1:0-2503 GCA_964572405.1 uncultured Bacteriovoracaceae bacterium | reverse complement strand
CAGGTCCTTTTCCGTGGTCACGATCAGGTCTGCCATTGACGCCCGGTCCATGATTTCCACGGCATCCCCCTCAGTGTAGCGGTGGTGGTCGGGATAGGCGAGGCGGTCCAGGCGGGAGCACAGGCCCTGGAGCATGCCGAAGAAGTGCTCCGGCCTCCCGATGGCGCAGAAGGCGAGGATGCTCCTGCCCGCGAGGGTGTCGAGCTCCGAGGTCTTGCCGTCCATGCCCACCAGGCATTGGGGTCTGAGATCGGCCGCGAGTCCGGGGAACCCCGAACCCTTCATGGCGACCACACGATGGGCCCTTGCCAGGGCGACCGCATGCTCACGCAGCGGACCTGCGGGCAGCAGCAGCTCCTTCGAGACGTCCCGGCTCACGAGCACGATGTCCAGGTCGCGCCGGATCCTGCGGTGCTGGAACCCGTCGTCCAGGACCACCACCTGGGCGCCGTAGCATACCCTGGCCAGGAGCGCACCCCTGACGCGGTCCGGGCTCTTGATGACCGGTACGCTCAGCGTCCTCGCCATGAGCAGGGCCTCGTCTCCCACCTCCTCGCTGGCATGGTCCGGCCTCACCACCACCGGGCCGCTGAGCTTCCCCCGGTACCCCCTGGTCACGACGCAGGTCCGTATGCCCCGCGACGCAAGGGTGGAGGCGAGCGCCATGGTGAAGGGGGTCTTGCCGGTGCCGCCGGCCTCGACGTTGCCCACGCTCACCACCACGGGCGGCACGGACCGGACCGGGAGGACGCCTGCGTCGTACAGGGCGTTCCGCACCCTGACGGCAGCGCCGTAGACGAGCGCCAGGAGGTTACGGATTCCCGAACTGGAGGGCATGGAGCCTCGCATAATGGCCGCCTTTGGCCAGGAGTTCCCGGTGGGTCCCCTGTTCCACCACGCGGCCATTGCTGAGTACGATGATCTTGTCCACATTGACAATCGTGGAGAGCCTGTGGGCGATGACCAGGGTGGTCCTGCCCTGCATGAGTCGCTCCAGGGCGGCCTGAACCTCCCGCTCGCTCTGGGTGTCAAGGGCCGAGGTGGCCTCGTCCAGGATGAGGATGGGTGCATTCCTGACAATGGCCCGGGCGATGCAGATCCGCTGGCGCTGTCCGCCGGAGAGCCTCACCCCGCTTTCCCCCACCACCGTGTCGTACCCGTCGGGCAGCGCCGAGATGAACTCGTGGGCATTGGCGGCCCTGGCCGCCTCCATGACCTCTTCGAAGGTGGCGGATCTCGTGCCGTAGGCGATGTTGTTCCGGATGGTGTCGTTGAACAGGATCATCTCCTGGGTCACCATGGCCATGTTGTCCCGGAGCGACCGCAGGGTGACGTCCCTGATGTCGGTACCCGAGACGTGGATGGCCCCCCTGCTCACCTCGAAGAAGCGGGGCAAGAGGTTGGCCACGGTGGACTTTCCGGACCCCGATTCCCCCACCAGGGCCACGGTGGAATCCTTCTCCACGGAGAAGCTGATGTCCTGGAGGGCATAGGCCTCGTCATTCGTGTAGCTGAACCATACGCCCTTGAACTCGAAGTCCCCGGGGATCCGGCCCAGCTCGATGGCCCTCGGCTTTTCCGTAATTTCGGGCGGGGTGTCCATGAGTTCGAAGATCCTGCGTGATGCCGCGATGCCCTCCTGGATCTCGATGTTCACCTTGTTGAGCTTCCGGATGGGGGAGTAGAGCAGTGACAGGGCGGTGATGAAGGACAGGAAATCACCCGGTGTCATGTCCCCTTGGATGACCCGCGATCCACCGTACCACAGGAGCAGGGCCGTTCCGAGACCACCGATGAGCTCCAGGAGGGGACCCGACAGCGCCCGCACCGACACCCTCTTCATCCAGTTCCGGTAGTAGTTCATGTTCTCGCGGGCGAAGCGGGCGGTCTCGTAGTCCTCCATGGAATAGGCCTTGACGATTCTGATACCGCTGATGGCCTCGTTCAGAATGCTCATGACGCTGCCCATGACCTTCATGCTCTTGGTGGAGTAGCGCTTCAGGCGCTGGCCGAAGCGGTTGATGGGGTAGACGACCAGGGGGAATACGAGCATGGCCATGAGCGCGAGCCGCCAGTCGCGGTAGAAGACCGCGCAGATCAGGCCGACAAGGGTGAGGGTCTGCCGCACGAACTCGGTGACGCTCTCGGTCACCGAGAGCTGCACCAGGTTCACGTCGTTGGTGATGCGGCTCATGAGGATGCCCGTGGGGGTGCGGATGAAGAACGGCATGGACAGGGTCTGGATGTGGCCGTAGAGCCTGTCGCGGATGTCCCTGATCACGCTCTGGCCCACGTCGTTCATGAAGTAGAAGCTGAAGTAGTCGCACACCGTCTTGATGAGGTAGATGGCGATGATGGCCCCGGCGATGAGCTTGAGCATGAGCATGTCCCTGGCGATGAAGACGTCGTCCATCACGTTCTTCACGAGCAGGGCGATGGCCGGCATGGATGCGGCGATGAGGGTGGTGAGGACCATGGATGCCGCGAGCTTCGGGCGGTAGGG
>CAZNGL010000235.1:0-2538 GCA_964572405.1 uncultured Bacteriovoracaceae bacterium | reverse complement strand
CGCCTCCCGGGCCTCGCCCCGGGTGTCGAAGGGGCCGGCGAGAACGCGGTAGCCGGTGCTCCTCGACAGCACCCTTGCCGGGATCTGCGGACCCTGGTGGTTCATGATGGCGGCGATCCTCAGTGCCTGGGTCCTGTCGTCGAGGTCGGCCGCCCAGACGTACCATGCCTCCGGCTTCAGCTCCGGGACTTCCGGCCTGCCGTACAAGGTGCCCGGGTGCTCGACCTCTATGGTGCGCTCGACCCATCTCCCCGGTTCGAGCTCCAGGATGGGCACCGGGACACCCCGGGCCTCGTCCAGGACCTTCTCGACCTGGTCCCAGTCGAGGGTGCGGCCGGTGTGCTTTTCGATGGTCTGCAGTTTCGCATACATTTTCTTCAACTCGCCGGGGTTTGAGCCTTCCAGCGGTGCATGCACCTCCAGGTACACGATGCCGTTGCGCTGCCCCACCAGATACGGCTGGTTGACGATGCTCACGGAGGTGTTCACCGGCGTGCTCTCGTAGAGCTTCCTGATATCTTCCGGATAGAGCCTCAGGCAGCCGTTGGTGGCGTTCATGCCGATGCTGGCCGGCTTGTTCGTGCCGTGGATCAGGTACGATGACCTGCTCAGATAGAGCGCGTATTCCCCCAGGGGGTTCTCGGGCCCCGGCGGGACCTGGGCCGGCAGGGGGTCCCCCTTCTTCCGGTGGTCCTCGGCGATGGTAGCGGGCACGTACCAGGTGGGCCTGGTCACCTTTCGCTCCACATACATCTTACCCAGGGGCGTGGGCCGCTCCGTGGTGCCGACGCCCACGGGGTAGGTCTTCACCACGGATGGTCCGCTGTCAGTGCTGTTCCCGTATTGAAAGAGCCTCAGTGAGGCCACATTGATCACGATGCCCTTTCTCGGGGCATCCGGCAGGATGAAGCGCAGGGGCAGCATGATGCGCTCCCCGGCCCTGGGGACCCATACGTCGATCCCCGGGTTGGCCGCGCTGATCTCCCCCAGTCCCAGGCTGAAGTGCCGTGCGATGTCCGGCAGGGTATCCCCCTCCCGGAGCCTGATGACGGCGAACCGGCCGATGACGTCGCTCCCCTCCACGATGGGAAACGTGTTCCGTTCCAGGGAACTGTCCGGATGGACGGGGTACGGCGAGGAGATCCTCTGGATACCCTCCATGACCGCGCATGCGGGGAGGCAGCAGACGGCCATGCACAGGATGGCGAGGCGATGCCGCAGGGATGAAAGGGTAAGCCCGATCATTCGACCCATGGTTCAGCTCTGACGCGTTCTCTCATGAAGCGATTGATCCATTGTTCCTCTGGGACGCCGGTATCCTCTCCTGCACGGTAGCGTATCGCCGGAGAGCTGTCCATCCTAATCTATCTCGGCAGTATTGGTGCGCGCACAAGGGCAGAGACCTCGGTGCCTTTCTACGGGCGTATCTCCACGATCGTGCCGTTCGGTACCAGCCGATCGATCTCCTCGATCTCCTCGTCCGTGACGGCGATGCACCCCTTGGTCCAGTCAAAGGCCGTGTGCAGGTCGCCCACTGCCGAGAACCCGTTCTTGATGCCGTGGATCATGATATCTCCGCCCGGAGAAACGCCGAGCTTCCGTGCCCTTTTTCTATCCCTCTCGTTGGGGTACGAGATGTGGAGGGACAGGTGGTAGCGGCTGTCACGGTTCCTGGCATCGATGCAATAGATGCCTTCCGGGGTCTTGTTGTCGCCCTGCCTCTCCTTGGGGCCTTCCGGGTTTCCCCCCAGGGCGATCCGGTAGGTTTTCAGGATCAGGCCCTTTGCGAACAGGGTCAACCTGCGTTCCTTCTTCTCGATGAGGATCCTGTCCGCCGGCCCCTGCTCCATGAGGAAGACCTTCCGCTCCAGGGCCTCCACCTTCCGTGCAAGCACCGCGAGCTGATCGTCCCTGTCTTTGACCTCTTTCCGGAGAGACTCGATGAGTGCCTGCTGCTCTTCCATCCGCCTGTCTTTCAGGGTGACGTTGGTGATGTGGAGGATCATCCGTTCGGCTTCGAGACGGTACGTGCTCCCCGGGTAGTCCCGGATGAGCCTCTCGAAGCATTCCAGCGCCTTCCGGTAATCCTTGCGCTCGTTTTGGGGGTAGGCATGGATGATCCCCATCTCGAACAGGGCCCTGTCCCCCGCCTGGGGGTACGTGGCGAGGATCTGTTCATACGCGCGCAGCGAGGCATCGTAGTTGCCACGGCTGAAATGCGCATCCGCCTCCTCGATGCTCGACCTGATCTGGAACCGGCTGCACCCGCACAGGAGAAGCGATGCAACGACGATGCAGGCACAGAAGGACGATATGTACCGATGTTCGGAATGCCGCTTCCTGCCCATGTCCTCCCTCATGATCTTTCTGTTCAGATGATCGTGGAGCCAGCCGCTGTGCGCCCGCTGGTGTCCTGCGGGAACAGTAGCACACTCTTGGTGAAAATCACGCATTTTTTGAGTACCCCACGGGATTGAACGGATGAAAACGGGTTCACAGGACATGCCCTGTGAACCCGATCAGTGCCTGGCTCCCCGT
>CAZNGL010000234.1:0-2578 GCA_964572405.1 uncultured Bacteriovoracaceae bacterium | reverse complement strand
CCCCCCCCCCCCCCCCCCCCCCCCCCCCCCCCCCCCCCCCCCCCCCCCGCCGCGCGCGGGGGGGGGGGGGGGGGCCCCCCCCACCCCCCACCCCCCGGCAGCATGCCCTTATTTCTTCCACGTGGCCAGGTCGTTCGCCGTCCAGTCCTGCAGCAGAGTGTAACTCCCGCCCGGACCGCACTTCTGGACCTGGATGGAGTCCGTGCCCTGGTGGATCTGCGGTGTCCACGTCACCTTGGGTCCGATGGTCTGGTGGTCCTTCAGTGAGTTCAGCTGCTTGAGGCAGGCTTCGGTGCTCAGCTTCGGTCCCACGCGCTTGAGCGCCTCCACCAGCGGGTCCGCGAACACGATGCCCGCGAGGTAGAAGGTGCCCCACCGCTCCTCCGGGGCGTATTTCTTTGCCGCCTCCCGGTACATGTTCAGGAGGGGATGGTCGGCCGTGGGCGTCATGCCGAAGGCGCCTGTGATGACGCCCTCCCAGAGGCCGCCGGTGATCTTGAACATGAGCCCGTAGTCGGACAGGGTGTCGGATGACACCCACTGGGGCTTGTAGTCGATGGTGGCGCAGGTCTTGAGCGCAATGGTGGCCACCGTGGGGTTCACGAACATCATGACCACCTCGGCCCCGGAGTTCTTGAACTTCAGCATCTGCGAGGACAGGTCCTTCTCGCCTGGTTCCACTGGGATCTCCTCGACGAACTTCATCTTGTAGGTGGCGAGCCTTTTCTTGGCGCCATCGAGGCCGTCCTTGCCGTAGGCATCGTTCTGGTAGAAGAACCCGATCTTCTTGGCATTGAGCTTTTCCACCACAAACTCGGCCAGGATGCTGCCCTCGTCTTCATACAGGGGGTACACGGCGAATACGTAGGGCTTGGGCGGGAACACGAACTCGGTGATGGCGGCCGAGGGCCCCACCCAGATGATCTTGTTCTGCACGAGGTAGTCCATGACCGCCAGGCCGCAGGCGCCGCCCACGCCGCCCACGAAGGCGAACACACCCTCGCGCTCCACCAGTTCCTTCACCACTGCCTTGGTCTGGGCCGGGTTGTACTGGTCGTCCCGGACGAAGTACTTGATCTTGCGACCGTGGATACCGCCCTGCTCGTTCACCACGTTGAAGAGCAGTCCGCTCCCCCTGGCCACGGACCCCCATGGCGCCGCAGGGCCTGTCTGGGGACCCCACTGCCCGATCCTGATCTCCTTGTCGTCGAAGCCGGGCCGCGCGGCGGATGCCGGTCCTGCTACGATGCAGGCAGTGCTGATGACTATCAGCGCAACAATGAGTCTCCTCATACAACCTCCTTTTTGGACCTCCATTTTTTCCAGCTCCTGGCCGGAAGCAGGAGGCTGGTGTATTCCGCGTACTCTCTATTTCTTCCAGGTGGCCAGGTCGTTGCTGGTCCAGTCCTGGAGCAGGATATAGGTGCTGTTGGGGCCGCACTTCTGGATCTGGATGGAGTCGGTGCCCTGGTGCTGGGTGGGGGTCCAGGTGACGGAAGGTCCGATGCCCTTGAAGTCCTTCATGGAGTTGAGCTGCTTCAGGCAGGCTTCAGTGCTGAGCTTGGGGCCGGTCCTTTTCAGTGCCTCCACCAGCGGTTCGGCGAACAGGACGCCGGCCATGTAGAAGGTGCCCCAGCGTTCCTCCGGCGCATATTTCCTGGCAGCTTCGCGATACTTGACGATGAGCGGGTCGTCGGACTCAGGGGCATGGGTGAAGGCGCCGGTGATGACGCCCTCCCAGAGACCGCCCGAGATCTTGTTCATGAGGGCATAGTCGGACAGGGAGTTGGAGGTGACCCACTGGGGCTTGAACCCCAGGGTGGCGCTCGTCTTGAGGGTGATGGTGGCGATGGTGGGGGTCACCCACATGATCACCACCTCTGCGCCCGAGTTCTTGAGCCTGAGCATCTGCGAGGACAGGTCCTTCTCGCTGGGCTCCACGGAGATCTCCTCCACGAGCTTCGCCTTCATGGCGTTCATGCGCTGCTTGCAGCCCTCGAGTCCTGTCTTGCCGTAGATGTCGTTCTGGTAGAAGAACGCGATCTTCTTGCCCTTCATGGTTTCCAGCACGTACTTGGTGAGGATGCTCGCCTCATCCTCGTAGAGGGGGTACATGGCGAAGAGGTAGGGGTTCACCGGCTGGATGTACTCGCTCACCGAGGTGGAGGGGCTTACCCAGATGATCTTGTTGGCGGCCAGGTAGTCCTTCACCGCCATGCCGCAGGCCGCTCCCACGCCGCCCACGAAGGCGAACACGCCCTCGCGCTCCACCAGTTCCTTCACCACTGCCTTGGTCTGGGCCGGGTTGTACTGGTCGTCCCGGATGAAGTACTTGATCTTGCGGCCGTGGATGCCGCCCTGCTCGTTGACGATGTTGAAGAGCAGGCCGCTCCCGCGGGCCACGGACCCCCACGGGGCCGCCGGGCCGGTCTGGGGGCTCCACTGGGCGATGCGGATCTCCTTGGCGTCGAACCCGGGCCGTGCAGCGAAAACCGGAACGGACAAAAGGCATATGGCGCATAGCACGAACATCCCGAAACATACTCTCCTCATAGATCCTCCTTCTCCTCTCAGGTGT
>CAZNGL010000233.1:0-2682 GCA_964572405.1 uncultured Bacteriovoracaceae bacterium | reverse complement strand
AACCTGTCCAAGATCTTCATCCCGTTCTTCACCACCAAGGACAAGGGTGCAGGCACGGGTCTCGGGCTGTCCATGGTGTATACCATCGTCCAGCAGCACCACGGATTCACGGACGTCTACTCCGAGAAGGGGATGGGTTCGAACTTCAACGTGTACCTGCCCGTCTTTGAGAACGAGCTGGCCTGCGAGGAGGCGAAGGACCTCTCCTCAATACCGCGGGGAGAAGGCCTCATCCTCGTGGTGGACGACGAAGAGGTGATGAGGCATACGGCGGGCACCATTCTTGGCAAGTGCGGGTACCGGGTGATCACGGCCATGGACGGCGAGGAGGGTGTCAGGGTGTTCCGGGAACGTCACCGCGAGATCCGGGCCGTGCTCCTCGACCTCGTCATGCCCAGGAAATCAGGGGAGCAGGCGTACCTCGAGATGAAGAAGATCGATCCGGGCCTGAAGGTCATCCTCACCTCGGGGTTTAGAAAAGACGAGCGGGTGGACCTGGCGCTCGGTTGCGGCATCAACGGCTTCATCCAGAAGCCGTATTCGCTGGAGCGCCTGGCGCACGCCATGTACGAACTCACCCGGGATACTGCGCCGGGGACGGGGGAGGATGCATGAAGAAGCGGATGACATGTATCTGCATCGCGTGCGCGCTGGTCCTGCTGCAACCGTCGACGGTCCCGGGGCGCGGGGGAGACGAGGCGGTGCGGAAGTGGGCCTTCATCTTCGAGCCGTCGGTCCTCACCCATAAGGATCGCATCCGGGAGCTTTCCTGGTTTCAGGAGGCGTCCAGGCCGCTCAAGGGGGTGCTCGTCAGCTCGGTTGCCGAGAATATCGAGACCCACTACTGGGAGAGCAGGGTCCTGGCCAAGGCCTTCGAGGACATCACCGGCATCGTGGTGATCCACGAGATCATCCCCGAAGGCGACCTGGTTCCCAGGATCACCGAGCAGATCGAGCAGGGGACGCTGCTCCACGACATCTACGTGAACGACGCTGACCTCATCGGGTACCACCTGCGCACCCGGGCGGTGGTGGACCTCACCGAGTACATGAGCGGCGAAGGCAGGCCATTCACCAACCCGTACCTGGACCTGAAGGATTTCATGAACCTGGAGTTCGGGCAGGACTTCGACGGCCACCAGCTCCAGCTGCCCGACCAGCAGTTCGCCAACCTCTACTGGTTCCGGTACGACTGGTTCTCCCGGCCGGACATCAAGGCCCAGTTCAGGAAGCGCTTCGGCTACGAGCTGGGCGTGCCGGTGAACTGGGCGGCCTACGAGGACATCGCCGAGTTTTTCACCACCACGAAGATCGACGGCAGGAAGGTGTACGGGCACTTCGACTATGGCAAGCCATCGCCTTCGCTGGGGTGGCGGTTCACCGACGCATGGCTCTCGCTCGCCGGGGTGGGCGACAAGGGTCTGCCCAACGGCCTGCCCGTGGACGAGTGGGGCATACGGGTGGAGAACCGCATCCCGGTGGGGTCGTCGGTGACCCGCGGCGGGGAGATGAACGGCCCGGCGGCGGTCTATGCGCTCACCAAGTACATCGACTGGATGAAGAACTACGCACCCCCCGAGGCCTTTGCCTGGGAGTGGCACGACGCGGGCCCCCTGTGCGCCCGCGGGGACATCGCCCAGCACATCTTCCAGTACATCACCTGGCTCTCCGACCCGCGGTTCCACACCCCGGGCAGCCCGGTCTGCGACAGGTTCGGCAAACCCCTGTGGCGCGTTGCGCCCACCCCGCACGGCGATTACTGGGACGAGGGCATGAAGCTGGGCTACCAGGACGCCGGGTGCTGGACCATCCCGGCCAACGTGACGGGGCGGCAGCGTGCCGCTGCCTGGCTCTGGGCACAGTTCTGCGTGTCCAAGACCGTGGACCTGAAGAAGTTCGTCATCGGCGGCACCCCGGTGAGGAAGTCCACCATCTTCTCCGACTATCTCACCGAACACATGGACGAGTACGGCGGCATCATCGAGTTCTACCGCTCGCCGGAGGAGGTCAAGTGGACGGGCAGCGGCAGGAACGTCCCCCACTACCCCAGGCTCTCGGTGGTGTGGTGGAAGAACATCGCCCGCGCCATCACGGGGGAGCTCACGCCGCAGCAGGCCATGGACGCCATCGCCCGCGAACAGGACGCCATCATGGGCGGGCTCCGCATGGCTCGCTATTCGCCGGTCCTGAGTCCGGAGAAGCCGGCCGGGGTCTGGTTGTCCAACCACCCCCCCGATGTGTCGCCCAAGCCGCCCCGGAAGAAGGGCGCTCCGTTGACGGTTCCCTACGAGGAGCTCATCAAGCAGTGGAAGAACTAGGGGAAAGGATCCCTCAGAAGCGTCCGAACAGCTTCTTTTTCTTCGGGTCCTTGACCTCGTCGCCCGCGGTCTCGGCGAACTTCCGCAGGAGGTCCTCCTGCTCCTTGGTGAGCTTCTTCGGGATTTCCACCTTGATGCCCACGTGGAGCACCCCCTGCCCGCTGCCGCGCAGGTGCTTGATGCCCTTGCCCTTGATGGTGTAGATCTCGTTCGGCTGAGTCCCGGGCCTGATCTCGAGGTCGGTTTCGCCGTCCAGGGTCGGGACCTTCAGGGTGGTTCCCAGGGCCGCATGGACGAAGGAGATGGGCATCTCCACGTACAGGTCGTCGCCCTGCCTCACAAAGGTGTCGTGCGGCGCCAGGGA
>CAZNGL010000232.1:0-2746 GCA_964572405.1 uncultured Bacteriovoracaceae bacterium | reverse complement strand
GTCCTGATAGTAATGCCCTTTTTGCACAGATGGAACCCTTTGGCAAGATTGAATTCTCCGTCCAGGCCGGTTCTGTGGTATCACACGCAAAGGCACACGTCACAGGGGAGGGATTTTCGTCGATGGGCAGGCAGGAAACCAGGGGGCACCGGGGCTTTGGCACCCATGGAGCCCTGTGCTGCATCCGGGGCGGCACTGCCATGTGGAAGGGGAGGTGGATCATGACCGGTAGGATGAGCGATACAGGGACGGAAAGGGGGCGGGACCTGAGGGGCCTGGCTGTTCATGTTCTGGGTCTGCTGTGCCTGCTCGCCGGGCTGCTCGGGTGTACTGCGCCGCCGGTGCAGGGGGCCTCTGCCGGGCAGGCCCCGGCGGCCTGCTCCGGGGATGCCGTGACAGAGGGAGACCACCAGTCCTTTGCCCTCTCCCTCTATGCGGTCCTCAGGGGCCGTGGCGGCAATCTGAGCCTCTCCCCGCTCAGCATCTCTTCGGTCCTCGGTCTGGCCTACGAAGGTGCGCGGACCACCACCAGGGAGCAGATGGCCCGGGTGCTCTGCCTCCCCCTGGACGGTGAGGAATTCCATCGATCCGTGTCCGGGACCCGCCAGTCACTGAGGGGTGTGTCGGACAGCTCCGGGCTCAGGCTCGACATGGCGAACGCCCTGTGGGGCCAGCAGGGGTACCGGTTCCTCGATGCGTACCAGGCCGATCTGGAGCGTTACCACGGATCCGAACTCAGGCAGGTGGATTTCAAGGGCATGCCCGAATCCGTGCGGATCATCATCAACACCTGGGTCAGGGACTCCACAGGGGGCATCATCAGGGACCTGGTCAAGCAGGGCATGATCACTGCCGAGACGCGGCTCGTGCTGACGAACGCCGTCTATTTCAAGGGGTCCTGGGCACAGCGGTTCGACCGCACGGATACGCGGCGCTCGAGCTTCCGGACCCCTGGGGAAGCGGACGTTCCGGTGGACATGATGGAACAAACCGGTGACTACCGCTACCTGGAAACCCCCTCGGTGAAGATCCTGGACATGCCCTATGAAGGGGATAGGGTTTCCATGGTGGTCGTCCTGCCCGGCCGGAAAGAGGGCCTGCCGAAGGTGGAATCATCCCTGAGTCCATCCGCGGTGGCGCAGTGGATGAAGCAGCTCGAAACGGTGCCTCGTGTCCAGGTCCGCGTGAGGCTGCCCAGGTTCACCTCTGCGGGAGAGTTCGACCTGTCCGGGACCCTGGCCGGCATGGGCATGCCTGAAGCGTTCACGCCGGATGCCGACTTCTCGGGGATGACGGGCACGAAGAGGATCTTCATCGCGCGGGTCATCCACAAGGCCCTGGTGGAGGTGAACGAGGAGGGCACGGAGGCCGCTGCGGCCTCGGCCGCGATCATGACCAAGTCGGTTCCCCGGGTGCGCGAGTTCTTTGCCGACCACCCCTTCCTTTTCCTGATCAGGGAACGGTCCACCGGCACGATCCTCTTCATGGGGAGGGTCACGGAGCCCGGCAGATCCTAGCGCTTCACCACCAGCACCGGGCAGGAGGCGTTTCGGATCACCCGCTCGGAGACCGAGCCGATGATCATCTCGGCGAGGTTGCTCTTGCCGTGGGACCCGATGACGATGGCGTCCGCGCGCTCCTGTGCCTGGGTCTTCAGGATCTGGCTTGCCGGGTTCCCCGTCCTCACGACCACCGTGACCGCGAGCCCGCACTTCTCCAGGCGCTTTGTGATGAAGGAGCAGTTCTCCCGGGCCAGGGCCTCCAGGTCGTTCTCCACGCTCCTGTAATGGGCCGGGTCATAGCAGAGCAGGTCCAGGCTCCTGGAGTCGATGACATGGAGGATGACCACCTCGCGGCACCCTGCGAGGCGCAGGTGCTCCACATAGGGCAGGGCCTTCATGGCCACATCGGAGAAGTCGGTGGGATACAGGATCTTTTCGAACATGATCAGGCGCCCCTTCCAGATGGATTCATGGGTCCCAGGTTATCACAACGGACAAAAAAAAAGCCAAGCGGATAATGCCTGGCGTTACGAAGAGAGTGTTGACTTTTTCTGGCTAGTATACCTATCGGTACGATCCGCCGGTCACTTAACAGGTGCTGGAAAAAATTTTACAACACCACCGGGATCGTGTACCTGAATCCGAGGGTACGCTTGCGGGCAAGCGCCATGGCCCGGGGCAGGCCCTCCATGATATCCCGGGCCATGATGCCGTCCTCGCCCTTCTCCTCGGCAGCCAGGTCCCCCGCTGCGCCGTGGATGAACACCCCGGCGCGGGCCGCGTCCTCAACCTTCAGTCCCAGGCCGTGCATGGCTGCGATGGTCCCGGTGAGCACGTCTCCCGAGCCGGCACTCGCCATACCAGAGTTTCCGCTCAGGTTGATGAAGACCTTCCTGTCCGGCAGCCCGATGAGGGAGTGGGCGCCCTTGAGGACCACGATGGAGCCCAGGTCGGCTGCCGTGTCCCTGAGTATGCCGATTCTGTCCTGCTCGATGGCCGTGACCGTGCGCCCGGTTATCCGCGCCATCTCTCCCGGGTGCGGGGTGAGTATGGTGGATCCCTTCCTGTTCCTGATGCAGGCGGGCTCGCTGGAGACGGCCGTGATGCCGTCTCCGTCGATGAGCACGGGCCTTTCTATCCGGTGGGCAAGCTCCCGCACCAGCGCCTGCGTTTCAGGGTCCAGGGAGATGCCGGGGCCCATGACCACGAAGTCCACCCTGTGCGCGATTTCCAGGAGCCGGGTC
>CAZNGL010000231.1:0-2930 GCA_964572405.1 uncultured Bacteriovoracaceae bacterium | reverse complement strand
TCGAGCTCCTCCAGGCCATCAACCAGGACTTCGGCATCACCGCTTCGCACAGCTCCAAGAAGGCACTCCTGGACGAGCTGTACGAATTCCTCATCAACGCCTTCGTGGAAGGCGAGAACGCCGTGCTCATCATCGACGAGTGCCAGAACCTGTCCCCGGACGTGCTCGAGCAGATCCGCATGCTCTCGAACCTGGAGACGGAGAAGGAGAAGCTCCTCCAGATCGTGCTCGTGGGCCAGCCCGAGCTGGCGAAGATGCTCTCCTCACCCGCCATGAAGCAGATCGACGACCGCATCGTGCTGAGGTACCACATCTGGCCCCTGAAGCTCTGGGACACCAGGAGCTACATCAACCACCGGCTCATCATCTCCGGGTCGCACGGGGAGATCACGTTCACCCCGCTGGCGTACCGGCTCATATACCGGTATTCCCACGGCATCCCCCGGAGGATCAATGCCGTGGCGGAGCGCTCGCTGCTCATCGCCTACCTGAAATCGGCCAGGAGGATCACCGCCCGCATCGTGATGGGCGCCATTCGCGAGCTCGAAGGCAACTACGCACCCCGCAGCAGGCTCAGGCCGGCGCTTCTCATCCCCGCGGCCGCCGTCATTGCCCTGGTAGCCGGCTTTTTCCTGTGGAACGGCATGTCACGTCCCGTCCCGGAGCTGGCGAACCTCATGGCGGTGGCCAACCCCCCCGAGGTCGAGGCATCCCTGACCCCCCCGTCACAGCCCGAACCCGTAACGGGCGTGACCGGTCAGGGGCCTGCGCCGGCCCTGCACGAGGCGCCGAGCCGCGACTTCAGGGCATGGATCATGAAGGACTACCATGCCGCCATCGAGGTGCTCATGCAGCTCCCGGAGGGCATCGCCGGGCCGGACGACATGAACCTGCATCCCCAGCCCGCATTCATGAAATACCTCCCCATGCCGGCCATCGTGTCCATGGACGGCGGATACATGGTCATGCTCAAGGCCGATCCGGCCTTCGTGCAGGTGGTGGGCAGGGACAGGGCGGTGATCGAGATCCCCATGGCCGAATTCACGCGGCTCTACCGGTGGAACGTGATGGTCCCTTACGCGAAACCGCTCCACGCAACCATCTACCAGATCAATGCCGAGGGCGACAAGGTGCAGGAGATCCAGCAGGTCCTCGCGTATATGGGCGTGCTCGACATCGAACCCGACGGCGTGTACGGCATCGAGACGGCGCAGGGGGTGGAACGCTTCCAGGAGATCTTCGGCCTGAGGCGGGACGGCATCGTGGGCCATGAGACCATGGTCCTGATACGCAGCATCCGGGAGGGCATGCTGTGAGCTCCATCTATGACGCTCTGAAGAGGACGCAGACGAACAGGCCGTTTCCTCCCCGCTCCGACGGACCGCAGCCCGAAAAGGGCGCCAGGACGGTCAGGGCCATTGTCGCGGCGGTGATCGTCGGCTCAGCGCTCACTCTGGCCCTGGTGTACGGAGTCTCCCGCATGGGAGACAGACCGGGGACTACCCCGGCCCCTGCCGAAACAGGGCCGGTGGACCAGGAAAAGGTGGCAGGGCTCATGAACAAGGCGGACCGCCTCCGCCTCAGGGACGATCCGGAGGGCGCCATGGAGGCGTACCGGGAAGTCATCACCCTGTCGCCGGGGCACGTCGATGCACGCATGCGTCTGGGGGAGCTGTATTACGGGGCCCAGCGGTTCGACGAGGCCCTGTCGGTCTTGGAAGAGGCCCGGAAAATGAAGCCCGATGAACCGCGGATATTGAATAATATGGGGAGTGTGCTATTAGCTAAGGGTGATCCCGCGCAGGCGCTCACGTACTTTGTCCAGGCGAGGAAGAGCTCTGCGGAATACGTTGAGCCGCTGTACAACATGGCCTGTGCCTATGCGAGACTGAACAAGAAAGGCGCCGCGCTGTCGTCGCTGAGCCAGGCCGCGGCCATGCAGCCGGAAGTGAGGCTGTGGGCCAGCAGGGACCCCGACCTGGCATCGCTCAGGGACGACAGGGAGTTCCAGGCTATCGTGCGCCCGGCAGAATAAGGGGGGAGCAAGGGGGAATCATGGACATACACAGGATCACGGGTGGTGCGGTTCTCATCGTTCTGCTGTGCGTCACCATATGCTGGGGAGCGCGGCTTATCCAGGAGGAGACGCCTGCCCCCGTACAGAAACAGGTCACCCAGCCTGCACGGACAACGCCGTCAAGGACCCAGGCCACGACGAACCGGGGTGCGCAGACCCCCAAGGAGACGGTCGTGCCCCTGAGCACCTTCAAGAGGCAGAACCCGGAACTCATGAAGAGAGACACCGGCCTGATCACGACGCCGCCGGCCCCGGTGGAGGAACAGCTCGGACCGCAGGCGGAGAAACCACCGGTCATGTCCACTGAGCCCGCCACGAAGGCCCAGCCGGTGTCCCGGCCGGATCCGAAGGCGTCCGTGGATGCGAGCGGACAGTTCATCACCATGGATTTCGACGGCGTGGACATCAAGGTGTTCATCAAGTTCATCGCCGACATCACGGGAAAGAACTTCATCATCGACGACAAGGTTTCCGGCAAGATCACGGTGATCTCGCCGAGAAAGATGACCATGGACGAGGCCTACCGGGTCTTCCTGAGCGTTCTCGAGGTCAACGGTTTCGGGACTGTGGACATGGGCGGGGTCACCAAGATCGTGAAGGCCGCCGATGCCATCACCAAGAGCCTTGACACCACCACGGAGGTGCCCCTCATCAAGGACGACACCATGGTGACCCAGATCATCCAGCTCAAGAACGCGGATGCCAACGACATGAGGAACCTCCTCTCCCCCCTCATGTCCAAGGCCTCTTCCCAGCTGCTGTCCTATCCCCAGAGCAATGTGCTCATCGTCACGGACAACAAGTCCAACATCAAGAAGATCATGGACATCCTCAAGGTCATCGACGTGGCGGG
>CAZNGL010000230.1:0-2934 GCA_964572405.1 uncultured Bacteriovoracaceae bacterium | reverse complement strand
GGCAGGTCTGCTGATTGTCCAGGTACCACCGGTACGTCCTCTGAATCCCTTCCTCCAGGCCCACGCCCGCCCTCCACCCGAGGTCGTGGATCCTCGCCACGTCCAGGAGCTTCTGGGGGGTGCCGTCCGGCTTGGTGTGGTCCCAGCGTATCTCCCCTTCATACCCCACGACGCGGGCCACGATCCCCGCGAGCTCCGCGATGGTGAGGTCCTTTCCCGTGCCTATGTTCACGAACTCGCCGATGGATGCGGCATCGTGGCCTGCCATGAGGTGCACACAGGCGCCTGCCAGGTCGTCCACATAGAGGAACTCCCGGCGGGGGGTTCCGGTGCCCCAGAGGGTCACCCCGGACACGCCGTTCTCCTTCGCCTCGTGGAAGCGCCGTATCATGGCGGGCAGGACGTGGGAGGTCTCCAGGTCGAAGTTGTCCCCCGGTCCGTAGAGGTTGGTGGGCATGACCGAGATGAAGTTCGTGCCGTACTGCCGGTTGTAGGCGCTGCAGAGCTTGATGGCGGCGATCTTGGCGATGGCGTAGGGTTCGTTGGTGGGCTCGAGCGCGCCGGTGAGGAGGTATTCCTCCCTGAGCGGCTGCGGCGCCAGCCTGGGGTAGATGCACGAGGAGCCGAGGTTGAGGAGCTTGCGCGCGCCGTGCCTGAAGCTCGCATGGATCACGTTGGCCGCGATCATGATGTTCTGGTAGATGAAGTCCGCGGGAAAGGTGCTGTTTGCCAGGATGCCTCCCACCTTGGCCGCGCACAGGAACACGGCCTCCGGCCTCTCGCGGGCCAGAAGCTCGTCCGTTGCCCGCTGGTCCGTGAGGTCGATGTCTGGCCACGAGGCCGCGGCGATGTTCGTGTACCCTTCCCCCTCGAGCCGTCTCTTCATGGCGGACCCCACCAGGCCGGTATGTCCGGCCACGAGGATCTTTGCTCCTTTATTCATGGCGGTTCAACACGGTGAAGCCGCTGGTCTTGCACAGCACATCCATCCGCGCCTCCCTGATGTCATGGTCCACCATCTCGGCGATCATCTCCTCGAAGGTGATCCGCGGCACCCACCCGAGCTTGCGCCGCGCCTTGCCCGCATCGCCCAGCAAGGTTTCCACCTCGGTGGGCCTGAAGTAGCGGGGATCCACCCGGACAACCACATCGCCTGGCCTGACGTGAACGCTGTCTTCGGCAGGCTTCACCGTTCGCGCGACGCCCCTTTCCTCCACGCCCGAACCCTGCCAGTCGAGCTCGATGCCCGCCTGGGCAAAGGCCAGCGTGCAGAGCTGCCGCACCGACTGCTGGGAGCCCGTGGCGATGACGAAGTCCTCCGGCTCGTCCTGCTGCAGCATGAGCCACTGGGCCACCACGTAGTCCTTCGCATGCCCCCAGTCCCGGAGCGCCCCGAGATTGCCCACGTAGAGGCACTTCTGCAGGCCCAGCGCGATCCGCGCCGCGGCCCGGGTGACCTTGCGGGTGACAAAGGTCTCGCCCCGGATGGGCGACTCGTGGTTGAACAGGATGCCGTTGCACGCGTACATGCCGTACGCCTCCCGGTAATTCACCGTGATCCAGTAGGCGTAGAGCTTGGCCGCCCCGTAGGGGCTGCGGGGATAGAACGGCGTTTCCTCGTCCTGGGGGATCTTCTGCACCTTGCCGAACAGCTCACTGGTGGAGGCCTGGTAGAACCTCGTCTTGCGCTCCATGCCGAGGATGCGCATGGCCTCCAGGACCCGCAGGGTACCCAGGGCATCGGTCTGCGCCGTGTACTCGGGCGTCTCGAAAGAGACCTGCACGTGGCTCTGGGCACCGAGGTTGTAGATCTCGTCCGGCTCCACCTCCTGGATGATGCGGATGACGTTCGTGGAGTCCGTGAGGTCGCCGTAGTGGAGGACGAACCGCAGGTCTTCCTCGTGGGGGTCCTGGTAGAGATGGTCCACGCGGTACGTGTTGAAACTGGACGAACGCCGCTTGATGCCATGCACCAGATACCCCTTGCCGAGCAGGAACTCGGCCAGGTAGGCCCCGTCCTGGCCGGTGATGCCCGTGATGAGCGCCTTCTTCATCTTATCCCCCCGGAGTCATTCAGGAATCCATTGTCACACATGAACCTATGTACCATTGATCGCCAGGGTTGTCACGAGCTTATGGGAACTCTCCCGCGGGACGTCCTTCCGCCTTCAGGACAAAAAAAGAAACCCCGTATACGGTACGGGGTTTCCTGGTGTCACTGCGAGTTCTGTCAGTGGGCCCAGATGTCAATCCAGCTGCCATCGGCAACGGCAAACTCGACCTGGTCGAGGTAGATGTTGCCCAGGGTGCCGGCATCGGTGCTGCCGAGGTTCGGTATCCGGTCCAGCCTCATGTCCGCCGTGATGACCCCGGTGGCTATGGTGAAGTTGTCGGAGAATGCCATGTGGCACACGGTGGTGGGTGTCCCCGGGGCGCCGTGGGCGTAGATGCCCGCGCTGCTGGTGGCAACATCGATGGTCACGGTTCCGGTCAGGGTGACGGGCGCCCCGAACTCGATGTCTGCAAACCCCGCATAACCGCCCCTCATCCGGCTCCCTGCCGCCATCCAGACCACGCCCCCTGCACCGATGTTCCCGCCGGGCAGGCCGTCGTTGTCACCCCATGACACATAGTCTATGGACAGGTGGTCCAGGGTGATGCCGAAGGTCAGGTTCACGCCCTGGCCGGGGTGGGACCAGATGTCCACATAGCTTGCCGGGTTCATGTAGCACCAGAGCTCGCCCATGTGGATGGATCCCATCTCTTCGTTCAGGGTGCCTGTAAAGGTGTCGTGCCGGTTCAGGGCCACGGTGGTGGACATGGCCTCGAAGCTTATCTCGAGGGAGCCGAGCCCGAACCGCACGAAGGTTCTTCCGTTGTGGATGCCCGGGTCCTGGGCCACGTCGATGGTGATGGGCTTGAGCATGGCCGTGG
>CAZNGL010000229.1:0-2946 GCA_964572405.1 uncultured Bacteriovoracaceae bacterium | reverse complement strand
GCAAGCACCGGCTCATCTTCGAGACGCTCACGGACGTGGTCTTCTCCCTGGACACCGAGGGTCGGCTCACCTACCTCAACCCCCAGTTCGAGAAGATCACCGGGTATAGGCCCCAAGACCTCTACGGCCGTCCATACACAGAGATCATCGACCCCGCATACCACGAGCTCACCCTGGACATGTTCCAAAAGGGTCTGTCCGGGCGGGAGAACCCCATGTACCAGATGGACCTCATCGCCGCGGACGGCAGGAGGATCCCCATCGAGATCAATGCCAGGACCGTGTGGGACAGCGGTGGCAGGCCCGTCGGCAGGATCGGCATCGCCCGGGACCTGACCCAGCGGCTGGAGGTGGAAGCGGCGCTCCGCGAGAGCGAGGAGAAATTCAGGGTCCTGGCGGACTCCACGCCCACGGCCATCATGCTCTACCAGAACAACAAGTGGACATACGCGAACCCGGCTGCCGAGAGGATAAGCGGATACAGCGCGGAAGAGCTCAGGGAAATGAACTTCTGGGACATCGTACACCCCGACTACAAGCACCTGGTCCAGCAGCGGGGCCAGAAGCGCCAGCAGGGCGAGGAGACCATCCGGCGCTACGAATTCAAGATCATCTCCAAACAGGGCAGGGAGCTCTGGGTGGACCTCTCCGGCGCCTCCACCATGCTGGGCGGGAGCCCGGCAGGCATCATCTCGGTCATGGACATCAACGACCGCAAGCTCGCCGAGGAAGCGCTGCGGGAGAGCGAGGCCAAGTACCGGTCCATCCTCGAGAACATCAGGGAGGGGTATTTCGAGCTCGACCTGAAGGGCACCCTCACCTTCTTCAACGAGTCCCTGAGCACGATATTCGCATACCCGAAGGAGAGGCTCATGGGGTCCGGCGTCAGCAGCTTCATCCCCCCGGAATCCAGGAGCAAGATAGACCGCGTGATGGAGCAGATCAGAAAAACCGGCCTGTCTGAGCAGATCATCGATCTCGACATACTCAAGGGGGACGGGAATTCCGGTGCCATTGCCATGACCATGTCCGCAATCCGTGATTCCTCAGGTGCAGTGAGTGGTTTCAGAGGGATCGCCCGGGACGTCACCGAGCACAGGAGGATCGAGGCCCAGCTCCTCCAGGCCCAGAAGATGGAGGCCATCGGCACCCTTGCCGGAGGCATCGCCCACGACTTCAACAACCTCCTCATGGCCATCCAGGGGAACGTGTCCCTCCTGAGCCTCGACCTGCCTCCCTCGAGCCCTGACCAGAAGAGAATTGAACACATCGAGCAGTGCATACGGAGCGGGTCCGATCTCACCCGGCAGCTCCTCGGCTTTGCCAGGGGCGGCAAGTATGAGGTGCATCCCGCGGACCTGAACAGGATCATCCGCAAGACAGCGGACATGTTCGGCCATGCCAGGAAGGAGATCTCCATCCATACGGATCTCGATGAAAGTCTCTGGTGCGCGGAGGTGGACCAGGGGCAGATCGAGCAGGTCCTCCTCAATTTGTACGTGAACGCGTGGCACGCCATGCCCGGCGGCGGGGAGCTCTTCCTGAAGTCCGGCAATCTTCTCCTCGATGAGGGCTTTGTCCAGCCCTATGAGGTCAGGGCCGGCAGATTCGTACGTGTCTCGGTCACCGACACCGGGGTGGGGATGGACGAGGCGACCCGCCAGCGTGTCTTCGAGCCCTTCTTCACCACCAGGGACAAGTCACGGGGCTCAGGGCTCGGGCTGGCCTCGGCCTACGGGATCGTCCGCAACCACGGCGGGTTCATCAGTGTGTACAGCGAGGTGGGCATGGGGACCACTTTCAACGTCTACCTGCCGGCATCGGACAACGTCGCCGCGGAATGCGAAGAACCGACTCGCGGGGAGGTCTCCACGGGCACGGAATGCGTGCTGCTCATCGACGATGAGGACATGGTCCTCGCGACCGGCGGCGAGGTACTCGCGAAGCTCGGCTATTCGGTCCTGAAGGCGGCAAGCGGCGAAGAGGCGCTGGAGCTGTTCCATGAGCACAAGGACGGGATCGACCTGGTGATCCTGGACATGATCATGCCCGGGATCAGCGGCAGCGAGACCTTTGACCGGCTCCGGGCGGAGAAGCCGGACGTCAGGGTGCTCCTGTCCAGCGGCTACAGTCTGAGCGACGACGCGGACAGGATCATGAAGCGCGGATGCAACGGGTTCATCCAGAAGCCCTTCGACATCCAGACCCTGTCCAGGAAGGTTCGCACGGTCCTCGATGCATAAAAAACAGGAGGGGAGCATCGTCATCTCCCCTCCCGGTTCATACATGCCTATGATCAGGCACGTGCTTTCCTTTTTAGACCGGGCCTGTCCTACTCGCTCATGGCGTACTCGCCGTTGAGCACGGCCACGTACTTCTCCCATACCTTGTTGTACTGCTCGGGGTTCGGGACCGCCTTGATGAGCATGATCTTCGTGCAGTACTCGCGCTGGGCGTCCGTGGAGCTGTGGTTGCCGTAGATCTGCAGGCCGAAGTGGGCGAAGTCGCGCACCATGAAGTCGAAGATCTGGTTGATGACGTCGTCGTCCACCTTGTCGAACTTCGCCTGCTCGAGGATGAGCTGTCCGTAGACCACGATGGAGAACATCTCGCCGACCGGCAGCGACCACGAGGGGTCCATGTCCTGGGCCTTGCTGGGACCGGCCTTTTCCAGCATCTCCTTGAAGATCTCGATCTGCTGCATGAATGCGGCGATGTTCGGGAGCTTCCTGTTGGCCTCGAAAACCGGCTTGTAGTCGTGGAACTGGACCGAGCCCAGGCCCTTTGTGGGTCCCTGGTTGAAGAGGAACTCGTCGTCCTTGAGCGAGAAGTCGGGCGCCACGGGCGCATACTCGGCCGGGCTGAAGAAATAGTTCTTCATGAACTTCCGTATGAGCTGCACGTTCACGTGCACCGTGCCCTCGAGCTTGGAGGGTCCCCGCACGT
>CAZNGL010000228.1:0-2960 GCA_964572405.1 uncultured Bacteriovoracaceae bacterium | reverse complement strand
CCAGGCTTGAAGCGCTGTAGCCCGTGCCCGCGGCATCGGACACCCTGATGAAGGACTCTCCGCGTTCCACGACGAGCTCAGTGGGGGCCGAATCGGACAGGGTCACGCAGGGGACGTCCGAGAGGTGGTCTGAGACCGCCGTGTCCGTGGTCTTCAGAAAGAGCTGTTCCGCGTTCGCCAGGGCCGGGATGGAGGCGATGAGGAAGAGGAGCAGGATGCCCTTACGGCATGGTCGGTTCAAGGTGTCCCCCTTTCAGCACGAGCACGGTGTCCATGGTCCGGGCCAGCTCCATGTTGTGGGTGGCGATGACGCAGGTGACGTCGAGGCGCTGTCTCAGGTCGGTGAAGAGCTCGATGATCTTCTGGCCGGTTTCGGGGTCGAGGTCGCCCGTGGGCTCGTCGGCGAGCATGATCCCGGGGGACATCATGAGGGAGCGTGCGATGGCCACGCGCTGCTGCTCCCCGCCGGAGAGTTCGCCGGGCTTGTGGAACCTCCGGTGGGCGAGCCCCACCATGTCCAGGAGCTCCCCGGCGCGCCTGGTGGTTTCTGTGGTGCTCCCGGCACAGAGCAGGGACGGCACCATGACGTTCTCCTGGGCAGTGAACTCGGGCAGGAGGTAGTGGAACTGGAACACGAACCCGATCCGGGTATTTCGGAACCGGGCGATTTCCTTCTCGTTCATGTCCGAGATGTCGTTGCCGCCGTAGACGATGCTCCCCGCGTCCGGTTTTTCCAGACCCCCCAGCAGGTGCAGGAGGGTGCTCTTGCCCGAGCCGGACGCGCCCACGATGGCGATGCCCTCCGCTGTGTGCGCCTCGAGGTCAACACCCTTGAGCACCTCGATGACCTCCGGGCCCTTGCGGAAGGATTTGTGGAGGTCGCGTACGGTGAGAACCCGCTCATCCCTCATACCGGATCACCTCCACGGGGTCCTGCCGGGCGGCCTGTCTGGCCGGGTAGATGGTGGCGAAGAAGCACAGCAGCAGTGATGCCAGGGTGATGCACGCAACCTCGACGGCGTCCACCTTGGTGGGAAGCCCGGTGATGTAGTACACATCCTTGGGCATGACCTGGATCTTGAAGATGAACTCCACGGCGGCCACCACGGCGTTGAGGTTGTGGGCGAGCAGCAGGCCCAGCGCGAGCCCGGCGAGCGTCCCGCTGATGCCGATGGCCATGCCCACCGTGATGAAGATCCTGAGGATCTGTTCCGTGGTGGCGCCCATGGACTTGAGGATGGCGATCTCCTTGCGCTTCTCCATGACCATCATGATGAGCGTGCTGATGATGCTGAACGCCGCCACCAGGATGATGAAGAGCAGGATGATGAACATGATGGTCTTTTCGAGCCTCAGCGCGGAGAACAGGCTCTTGTTCATGTCCTTCCACGTCTTGGCCCAGTAGCCCTCGCCGAGGCGCTTCATGGCGCCCCTGGCGATGGAATCGGCCCGGTAGATGTCCTGCACCTTGACCTCCACCCCGGACGGCATGTCCCGCTGGAACATCTTCTTCGCCGCTTCCAGGGAGATGTAGACCATGTTGCTGTCGAACTCGTACATGCCCGTGGAAAAGATTCCCCGTACGATGAAGGTGCGGGACGCCGGGATCATGCCCAGCGGGGTGATGGTCCCGGTGGGGGAGATGAGCGTCACCGCGTCTCCCACCAGGATGCCAGACAGGGAGGCGAGCTCGGAGCCCACCAGGATGCCCGCATCGTCCAGGTTTCCCGTGCCGTGGGTGATGATCTCTCTGAGCCGGATGACCCTTGCGGCGCTCACCGGGTCGATCCCCCTGATGACGGCGCCCGAGATCCCCCCGGGTGACGAGACCAGGCCCTGGGCGAGGATGAACGGGGTGGACGCGATCACCCCCTCCTCTTTTGCCACGGCATCCATCACGAGCCCGGGGTCGCTCAGCCCCCCCTGGTAGTGGGAGATCACGATGTGGGACTGGGTGCCCAGGAGCTTGGTCTTGATGTCATCCTCGAACCCGTTCATGACGGACAGGACCACGATCAGGGCCATGACCCCGATGGCTATCCCCACCACGGAGAGCCCGGAGGTGAAGCTGATGAAGCGCTGGCTCTTCTTTGCGCGGAGGTATTTTCTGGCGACGAGCAGCTCGAATTTCAGGACGGTTCTCCTTTACGCAGCAGGGGGAACAGGATCACGTCCCGGATGGAAGGGCTGTCCGTCAGGAGCATGACGAGCCGGTCGATCCCGATGCCTTCGCCCGCGGCCGGGGGCATGCCGTATTCCAGGGCCCGGAGATAGTCTTCGTCGACCTCCGAAGGGCCCTCCTTCTTCCGGACCTGCTCCACGAACCGCCTCCTCTGGTCGAAGGGATCGTTCAGCTCGCTGAACGCATTGGCGATTTCGCGGCCCGCGATGTAGAGCTCGAACCGGTCCACGATGGACGGGTCGTCGTTGCTGGGCCGCGAGAGGGGGGAGACGTCCGTGGGGTACGAGGTGATGAACACGGGCCCCGTGAGCTTGTCCTCAGCGGTGGTTTCGAAGATGAGCAGCTGGAGGTCGCCCAGCGTTTCGTCTCCGGCGAGCTCCAGGCCACAGTCCCTGCAGAAGGCCTTCGCCCTGGCCGGGTCGTCCAGGACCTCGGGGGAAACGCCGCCCACCTCGCAGGCGGCCTCCCTGAGGGTGAGGCGCTTCCAGGGCGGGGTGAGATCGATGGTGGTCCCCTGGTAGGTGACCACGGTGGTGCCCAGGACCTCCCGGGCGACCTGGGCGATCATCTCCGAAGTGAAGACCATGAGGTCCTCGTAATCGGTGTAGGCCTGGTAGAATTCCATCATGGTGAACTCGGGGTTGTGCCGGGTGGAGATGCCCTCGTTCCTGAAGTTGCGGTTGATCTCGTACACCCGTTCGAACCCGCCCACCAGGAGTCGCTTGAGATAGAGCTCGGGTGCGATCCTCAGGTAGAGGTCCATGTCCAGGGCGTTGTG
>CAZNGL010000227.1:0-3036 GCA_964572405.1 uncultured Bacteriovoracaceae bacterium | reverse complement strand
ATGACCGGGGACGGCTCGCTGGTGAAGCGGCCCATGGCCAGGGTGATCAAGCCCCTCGAGCTCATGGGGGCGCGTTTCATGGCACGGAAGGGTGCGTATCTCCCCCTGGCCGTAAAGGGTGGAAGACTCCGGGGGATCTTCCACCCCATGGAGGTGGCATCGGCCCAGGTGAAGTCGGCCCTGCTGCTGGCAGGACTGGCGGCGGAAGGCCAGACCACGGTGAACGAGCCCTCCCCGAGCAGGGACCACACCGAGCGCATGCTGGGCTTCTTCGGTGCAACCGTGAGCCTCAGTCACGCATCGGTGAGCATAAACGGGGGGCAGAGGCTCCAGGCCAGGGACATCATCGTCCCCGGTGACCCCTCGTCGGCCGCCTTTCCCGTCGTGTGGGCCGCGGCCACGCCCGGCTCGGAGATCGTGGTGCGGGACGTATGCCTGAATCCGACCAGGACCGGGTTCCTGGGCGTTCTCGATCGCATGGGCGCACGCATCCACCGGGAGAACGAGCGCACCGTGGGTGGGGAGCCCGTGGGCGATCTCGTGGTGCGCGGAACCGGCCTTGAAGGCACCACCATCGCAGGCAGCGAGATCCCCACCCTCATCGACGAGATCCCCATCCTGGTGGTGGCGGCCGCCCTGGCAACGGGAACCACGGTGATCACCGATGCGAAGGAGCTGCGGGTCAAGGAGACCGACCGCATCGCCGCCATGGTCCAGGGGCTCGCCGGGCTGGGGGCCGAAGTGGAGGAGCTGGATGACGGGCTCATCGTCAAGGGGCCGTGCCGGATCTCTGCGGGGAGCGTCTGGACCTTTTCCGATCACCGCATCGCCATGTCCTTCGCCATCCTGTCACGGGCGCTGGACATCGCCATCGAGCTCGATGACCCGTCGTGCGTGAGCATCTCCTATCCTGAATTCTTCAAGGATATGGAGACCCTGGGGTGAAACACCGCGTCATCACCATCGACGGACCGGCGGGCAGCGGCAAATCGAGCGTGGCCAGGGAGGTGGCCCGCGCTCTGGGCTACTCCTTCCTCGACACAGGGGCCCTGTACCGGGCGGCGGCTCTGGTTATCCGAGATGCGGGATGCGACGTGAACGACAACGCCGCTTGCGGCAGGGCCCTGAAGGGGATACACATCACGCAGGAAGGCGGCATCACCACGCTCAACGGGCGTGATGTGAGCCGGGAGATCCGCACCCCCGAGGCGAGCGCCCTGGCCTCGGCCATTGCGGTGCATCCCTCGGTGCGGAGCGTGCTCGTCGGGGTCCAGCGGTCTTTCCTCGCCCATGCGTCGCTGGTGGCCGAGGGGAGAGACACCGGGTCAGTGGTCTTCCCGGATGCGGATGTCAAGATCTACCTCCATGCCGATCCTGAGGAACGTGCCCGCAGGAGACACGCCGAACTCGTGGAAAAAGGGATGTCACCCGCGGTGGAAACGGTCCTGCGTGAAATGAAACTCCGCGATGAGCGCGATGCGGGCCGGAAGGAGTCCCCTCTGGTCATCCCCGAGTCAGCTGTTGTGGTCGATACGACACACCTGAACATCCAGGAAGTGGTGGAGAAAATCCTGTCCCTTGCCAGGGAACGGTTAACCGATTAGGAGTCGATCCTTCCTGCCGGCGTCTTCCAGTGTCGCCTCTCTGCGCATTTCCTGCGCCATGTGGTCGAGGATCTCTTTGGAGAAGTTGATGACGTCCTTATTGGAGAATCCGTTGCGGATGAGTTCCTTGTACAGGCTCTTTGCAAGGATCTTGGTCGCCCTGGAAGTATCCATGTTCTTCAGTATGATATCAAGATTGCCTTTTCTGCTCATATCCATTCCTCGCCTCACTCCGGACCTCTATATGCATCTAACATGCCAAGATGGGCATCGTTAATTTTCTGTGAATATATAACGTGTTGCAAATCGCCGGGGGGAACCTCCAGGGGGCACCCTGTGGACAATCTGCAATAGCTGAATCACGGTTCAACTCACCTAGAACGGCTTCAGTCCTCATCTGATACCTGTCATCACCACTGATGAAAAAAAGCACACTGTCATTCAGCGCCGGCCGTTGCATGCACACCGCCCCTCCCGGACAGAGGGGCCGCCGTTTCAGGAGACGGTCTTCTCCCCCTGCGGCGCCTTCTCTTCTTCCTGCGGTCCGAGATCCTGACATCGGGGAATCTCTCCTTGAAGGCGTCCCGGAAGGCTTCCTTCCCGCCGGATACCCTGGCCTGGGTGAGGAGGGTGAAGAGCGTGGCCGCATCCTGGTAGCTGGCCTTCTTCTCCAGGGACCACCGCATCCGACCGGTCTGGAGGGCGGAAAGCATATGTTCTAGGATTTCAAGAGCATGCAGGGCATTGATGCGGATCGTTTTCGGTATGACCACGCCCATGCCGGACGCTGCAAGGGCATCGGTGAGGTGCTTGATCCTGTCCGGCATCCTTCCGGTATCCCTGGCCATCACCATGCGGGTCCAGGGCCTCAGGAGCAGCGCGTAGGCAATGGACGGGGCAGGGGACTGGCCGGATCTGGCGGCTTTGTCCAGGACGCCGAGCTGCCCCAGGAGCTCTTCCCTTGCCTCCCGGCTCTGCTCGACCGCCCCGCCCACCTCGCCCAGCATGGTGGAGAGCAGGGAGTACTGCATGAGCAGGGAGAAGATCGGGGCTGCACAGCCAGAATGGAGGTCCTTGTTGAACTCCTCGTACATCCGGGAACCGGAGCAGGTCTTCAGGAGTTCCCGCTTCTCCGGAATGGCCCGGGCGGTGCGGTCCTCGATGGAGAAACCGTGACGGGCCGCGTGTCTGAGGACCCTCACCATCCTCACCGGGTCTTCGGCGTACCGCACCTCCGGATCTCCGATGATGCACACCCTTCGCTGGGCGATATCCCTGAGGCCGCCGGTATAGTCGATGACCGAGAAGGTATTGATGTCATAGAACAGCGAGTTGATGGTGATGTCCCTGCGGAAGGCGTCCTCGGCGGGGCTCCCGAAGGTGTTGTGCAGGTCGGCGTCCGCTTCCTCGGTGGGGTCCGGCTCCCGTCTGA
>CAZNGL010000226.1:0-3062 GCA_964572405.1 uncultured Bacteriovoracaceae bacterium | reverse complement strand
CTCCCCGACTGGCCCATCGAGCAGCAGGCCCCGCTGTTCGCCCTCCTGGGCGACGCGGCACAGGCCGTGGGCACACGGCTCACCGAATCGATGGTGATCCGGCCCTTGAAGTCGGTATCCGGCATCTCCTTCGTGTCCGCAGAGGGGTTCGTGAACTGCTCCCTCTGCCCGCGGGAGCGCTGCCCGTCGCGCAGGGCGCCCTTTGACGCGGCGCTGTACCGGGAAAGGTTCACCGGCTCGTAACCGATTGATGTCCACGGGCAGACTACTTCCCTGCGGGCCGATAGTGCTTGAGCCTCTCCCGCAGGAACTCTTCGGATCTCACCACGGTGCCGTCGGCCAGCCTGATCATGTAGGGCCTGCCCGTTATGGAGGATGCCGAGGCGCAGAGGCGGATGAAGTCGTCGGCGGTCTTCACCCTGCTTCCTGCCGTGCCGAGCTTCATGCGCAGGTGATCGGCCGCCTCCTTCCCGTCGTGCGCAGAACCGTTCCTGATGAACTGCGCGCCCTTCAGGTTCTCCACGGAGGAGATCAGGTATTCGATCTTTTCCTGTTCACCGACCTCCCGGGCGACGGCCGCGCCGGCAATGACCGCCAGGATGATGCATGCCGTGAAGAGTATGCGCTTCATATCTTCCCTGCCGGAGAGGATCTCACTGCGTCTTGAGCAGCTCCCAGTACTTCTCGTAGACGAGCATGGCCTCTCCCACGTCGGCCTGGAACTCACCCCTCTTCAGGGCGTCCGCGTCCGGGTACACGGCCTTGTGGCTCCTGGTCCTGGGATCGAGCGAGTTCTGGGCCGTGAGGTTGGCCGTGGCGTACCCGATGAACTCGCAGTTCTTCTTGGCGATATCGGGCCTGCACAGGAAGTCGATGAACCTGTACGCCGCGTCGATGTTGCGCACCGAGGCGGGGATCACCATGTTGTCCGCCCAGAAGATGGCCCCCTCCTTGGGATAGACGAGCCTGATGTAAGGGTTTTCCTGGTTGGCCTGGTACACCTCGCCACCCCAGATCTGGCCGATGACGACCTCGTTGTTCAAAAACGGCTGCCGGGGCGAGTCCGAGTTGTAGACCTTGACGCTGGGCTTCAGCTTGAGCAGCTTCTCGTATGCCTTCCTGATGTGAGCCTCGTCGCGGTCGTTGCCCGAGTAGCCCAGGGACCTCAGCGCCATGGCGAACACCTCGCGCACGTCGTCCATGAGCAGTACCCTGCCCCTGTACCTGGGGTCCCACAGGTCGTTCCAGCTCGTGATGTCCTTCTCCTTCACGGACTTGACGTTGATGCCGATGGCGGACGATCCCCACATGTAGGGGATCGAGTACGCGTTGTTCGGGTCGTAGGGCTTGTTCATCAGCGCCGGGTTGATGTGCCTGAGGTTCGGGATCTTCGCCTTGTCCATGGGCTTGAGCATGTTCAGCTTACGCATGCGCTCCACGAAATAGGTGGACGGGAAGGCCACGTCGTAGCCCGCCTTCTTCACGATCTTCAGCTTGGCGAACAGGGCCTCGTTGCTGTCATAGGTGGAGTAGCGCACCTTTATCCCGGTTTCCTTCTCGAACTGCTTGATGACGTCCGGGTCGATGTAGTCGGTCCAGTTGAACACGTACACCTCCTGCTTCGCACCGAACGCCAGCGCCGGCAGGAGCACGAGCAGGAATGCAACCATGATCTTCTTCATCTATCGGTTCTCCTTTGTGACGAGATGGGCAACGCTTACCGTGACCAGCGACAGCAGGAACATCACCGCCGACAGGGCATTGATCTCTGGTTTGATCCCCAGCCTGACCATGGAATAGATCTTCAGGGGCAGGATCTCGAAGGACGGCCCGGTGGTGAAGAAGCTCACCACCACGTCGTCCAGGGACAGAGTGAAGCTCAACAGCCAGCCCGCGATGATGGCCGGCATCAACAGGGGCAGCATGATGTGCCGGAACATCTGGAGCTCGCTGGCGCCCAGGTCCTTGGCCACGTCGATGATGTTGCGGTCGAACCCGCTGATGCGGGAGTACACCGTCACCACCACGAAGGGCAGGCAGAAGGTGATGTGCGCGAGCAGCAGCGTCAGCGGGCCGGGGGCGAGCCCCACGGTGACGAAGAACATGAGCAGGGAGATGCCCATGACGATGTCCGGGCTCATCATGACGATGTAGATGAACGAGTACATGATCTTCCGGCCCAGGAAGCGGTACCGGTAGAAGGCGAAGGCCCCCAGCGTGCCCAGGACCGTGGCGAAGACGCTCGAGGCGACAGCGATGATGAGCGAGTTGATGAGCGCCTCCTTCAGGGGCGAGTCGGTGAAGAGCTGTGCGTACCACTTCAGCGTGAAGCCCTGCCAGTTGGTGGAATACTTCGTGTCGTTGAAGGAGTACACGATGAGCACGAGGATGGGCACGTACAGGAACAGGTACACAGCCGTCAGGTAGATGAACCGCAGCGCCCGTTTCATGCCATGCCCCCCATGCCGGAGGTGTGCGCCTTCCTCGAGCTCAGGAAGTACACGTACAGGAACAGGCACATGATGACGGTGAGCACCACGCTGGCGGCGGACCCTGAGGGCCAGTTCACCGTGGCGAGGAACTGGTTCTTGATGAAGTTCCCGATGAGCATGGTGTGGGCGCCGCCCAGCAGGTCCGGTATGTAGAACAGACCGAGCGCGGGCAGGAACACCATGGTGCTGCCGGCGACGATCCCGGGCATGGTGAGCGGCAGTATGATGCGCGTGAAGATGTGCAGGCTCGTGGCGCCCAGGTCGCGGGCCGCCTCTATGAGCCTCGTGTCGAGCTTCTGGATGGAGGTGTACAGGGGCAGCACCATGAAGGGCAGCAACGTGTAGACCAACCCCACGAACACCGCGGACTGGGTGTAGAGCATGTTCAGCGGCTCTTCGATGAAGCCGAGGCCGAGCAGGGCCGTGTTGATGATGCCGTTGGCCTTCATGAGGATGATGAGTGCATACGTTCGGATGAGCGAGGAGGTCCAGAAGGGGATGATCATGAGGAGCAGCCCCATGCGCTGGAGCGGTCTCGGCATGCGGGCCAGGATGAAGGCGAAGGGGTAT
>CAZNGL010000225.1:0-3073 GCA_964572405.1 uncultured Bacteriovoracaceae bacterium | reverse complement strand
GCTCGTCGAGGCGCATACCCATGGTGGCCCCGGCCACCACGGTGTTGATCCGCAGCGCAGAACCCGGCCCTCCCACGATCTGGCCGCCCACAACGATCCGGGAGTCTTCCTCGAAGAAGAGCTTCACGCTGAGTTCGGCCGAGCCGGGGAAATAGCCCGGCAGGGTCCTGGCCGTTATCCTGGTGGAGGCGATGTGCATGAGGCCGTACCGGTCGATCTCGGCCTGGCCGATGCCCGTCTTTGCCACCTCGAGCCCGAAGACCTTCGTGACGGCGGTTCCCGCCACGCCCGGGAAGGGCCTGGGTTTGCGCCCCCTGATCACTGCGCTGATGTTCTCCCCGCACATCCTGCCCTGGCGGTTCGCCGTCAGCCCCAGGGGGATGAAGACGTCCCTGCACAGGAGCCGGTGGTACACGGTGCAGCAGTCCCCGGCGGCAAAGATGCGTTTGTCCGAGGTCCTCTGGTACCGGTCCACCAGGATGGCATTCCGCTCACCCAGGGTTATGCCCGCCTGGGCCGCGATCCCGCTGTTGGGGGTGACCCCGACGCTCACCAGGACGCAGTCCGCCTCCAGGGAGGTCCCGTCGTCGAGCCGGACGCTCTTGACCTGCGCATCTCCCTCGAGGGCCACCACCCTCCTGCCGGCGACCACGGAAACCCCGTTGTTCTTCAGCTCGGCATCCACCAGGACGCCCATGTCCTCGTCCATGATGGCCATGATGCGGGGCGAGGCCTCCACCACGGTCACGGAAAGGCCGGCAGAGCTGAAGGCCTCGGCCATCTCGACGCCGATGTACCCGCCGCCCATGATCACGGCAGTGCGTGGCCTGCTTTCCTGGAGGAAGGCCTTCAGGTCGATGCCGTCCTGGAACTCTTTCAGGGGGAACACCCCGGTGAGGGTCATGCCCGGGATGTCCGGCATGACGGCACGCGCTCCCGTGGCCAGGACCAGGGTGTCGTATGCCTGCACGAACTCCGAGTCGTTCTCCAGGTTCATCACGCGCACGGTCCCGGCCTCCCGGTCGATGGCAACGGCCTCGTGATGCGTCTTCAGGTTGATGCCCCGCTTGTGCACCGCATCTTCAGGGTGGAGGGCGATGAGTTCCTCGTGATCGCGTATCTGACCAGATACGTAGTACGGCACCCCTCAGGCGCCGTACGAGATGTAGGCCTCCTTGCCGAAGACCATGACCTCTCTGTCCGGATGCTCGCGCTTGATCACGCTGGCAGCGCTCATGCCAGCGGCCACTGCGCCGATGATGACGATGGGGTTCATGCGGGCTACCTCCTGGGATATTTTCGACCCTTCATGAGATAATAAGCCGGAATCCGGTTCTGTCCAGATACATGCCCCTGGTTCCAGCCGGTTCCCGTCAGTCGGTTCCGCCTTCCGGCGGATGCAGGACATCCTCCCGGGAGTCCCGGCACACATCCACCCAGGCAGCCCCGGTGATGAGGGCCAGTTCTCCGGGCGAAATCCCGATGTGCGAGTTGGGCGACCCCGCCGCGGGATAGACCTTTTCTAGGGGCCTGAGGCTCTCGTCGAGGAAGACGTCCATGGGCTGTCTCAGCGCAAAAGGACATACACCCCCCACCGGATGTCCGGTCATGGCGAGGACCTCGTCCGGGCTCATCATGCGCGGCCTGGCCTGGAAGGCCTTCCTGAACTTTTTCGTGTCCACCCGGGCGTCGCCCCTGGTGACGAGGATGATGCCCTTCTCCTTCACCCTGAAGGCCAGGGTCTTGGCGATGAGGGCAGGTTCAACGCCCAGGGCCTGGGCCGCGAGTTCCACGGTCTCCGTGCTCTGCTCGAGCTCCCGGATGGCATAAGGCAATCCACGATCGGCGAAGAAGGCCCTCACCTCGTCCACACCCATGGAACTCCTCCCCGGCACTGAATGTATCGGTTCTTCATCGAGTGAAAGCATAGCCCGCCAAGGCCGCCATGTAAAGCGATGGCATCAACGTAATGATATAGTTCATCATTTATTTTTTTCAGCCTGATTATAATGACTTGCATCTTTTTCAAAAAACCTGTCTTGACAGGTTGTATGACATGATTATAATGTCATTATATTCCGACTGGTCGGTTTTTAGACCAAATGGTCGGTATTTGGCAGACGCCTTGCTTCGGGCAGACATATCAGCATCACGACGTTCATCACTGTTTCCGTGATGACCCATCCGCCCCTGAAGCGGCTGAACTCAGTCTGAACAGGGAGGAGCCCTTCATGCCGCCGAATGCGGATCTCGAGGCGTTACGCAAGGCCCAGATCATCGATGCAGCCCTGCGCACCATCGCCGAGCGCGGGTGCGCCAACGTCACCATGGACGACATCTGCAAGGCCGCCGGCCTGTCCAAGGGTGGGCTCGCCCACTACTACCGGTCCAAGGACGACCTCTTCAAGGCCGCATTCCAGGAGTTCTTCCAGCGCATCTTCCTGCGGGGCGAACAGACCATGGCCGCCTTCGACGACCCCCTGGACAAGGTCCTCTCCTTCGAATGGCTCTACAACTTCGAAGACCCTGATGTCGAGACCGGGTACCCCATCCTCTACGACTTCATGTCCATCGCCGTGCACGACCAGGGGTACCGGGAGATCTTCAGCGACTGGATCAACAGCTGGGTCAGGCTTTTACAGAGCGCCATCGAACTGGGCCAGACTCAGGGAAGGTTCCAGAACGTCCAGAGCGAACCGGCGGCCAGGGCCATATCCGCCATCTACCAGGGCATGGCCACCCGCTGGTACCTTGCCCGGAAAGAGCACCCCACCGCATGGGCCGTCGACAGCGTGAAGAGGGCCATCGTCGGCCTTCTGGGCACCTTCGAAGAATCACATCCATGAAGGGAGGGCGCTGCGCACAAGAGAGGATATAACTCTGAGTCGTTCCTAAAAAAGCGGACTGGGACTGTTTGAGTGCACCCTGTGCACGTATACACCATGCTGATGTGAGTCCAAGGGCCTGAGCCCCACCCATATCGGTCAAAAAGGAGGATACCATGGCAGTGTTTGCAAACACGGAAAAGATGTACGAGGTACTGGGCGGTCTGTTCAATCTCCTCATGCAGGAC
>CAZNGL010000224.1:0-3105 GCA_964572405.1 uncultured Bacteriovoracaceae bacterium | reverse complement strand
CACGAACATCCCGAAACATACTCTCCTCATAGATCCTCCTTCTCCTCTCAGGTGTTCTGGCCCGGGGCATCTCCCCCGGTGCTTCCATTCATTGAACAGTATGATTATCCCTTGTACCAGCGCCCCCCCTCCTTGAGGAAGGTGAAGCAGTAGTTGCAGGTGCTCGTGGTGCTCGAGTCTGCGAAGCCCACGTCCACGTCCACCTCCACCTGCACGAAGCGCTTCACCGCCGGGTAGGCCGCCGGGTCGTGGTTGCCCCTGAGCCGGTAGATGTCCACGATCCTGTAGCTCTTGATCACCACCGGTGATCCGGACATGTCCCGGAGAAATTCTTCGTAGGTGTGCGTCTTCCGGTAGGTGGAGGACGGGGCGAGGAAGCTGTAGACCTTCCTGTAGTCGCGGTCCATCTCCGCCTTGAAGTAGTCTCTGGTGGTCTGCTCGATGGCATGGCGTTCAAAGAGCAGTTCCAGCCTGCTGCGGGGCGCATCCCACAGGACAAGGACCACGGCCGCTGCCATGATCATGAGCCCGGCTGTGATGAGAACGACCTTCTTCAACCCTGCTGCCATAGCTGTTACACCTTCTTGATGTAATGTTTCGCGAACAGGCCGCTCGGCCTCACCGTGATGATGATGATGATCACCACGAAGGCCACGATGGGCTTCCACTCGGGCCAGGCATACCCGAAGAAGTTCTCGATGAGACCCAGGAGAATGCCGCCCACCACCACGCCCGGGATGCTGGTGAGACCGCCGAGCACGGCCGCGGCGAAGGCCCGCATGAAGGGCTCCATCATGAAGTTGGGGTCGAGCACGGACCGGGCCGCGAAGAACATGGCCGCAATGGCGCCGATGAGCGAGCTCATAGCCCAGGTGATGGAGAACACCCGCTCCACCTTGATGCCCATGATCTTCGCCGCGTTCACGTTCTGCTGGGTGGCCCGCATGGCGATGCCCAGGCGCGAGTACCGGAAGAAGAGGAACAGGAACACCATGATCACCGCGGCCAGGGCGAAGACCCCCATGGACCACTCGTTCACCACGAGCCCGGGCAGGATCTCGTGGGTCTTCTGCACCGAGAGGAGGAAGGGGAAGTCCTTCTGCTCGGCCCCCCACTTCCAGCCCGCCAGGCCCATGAGGAGCATCTCTGCGCCCAGCGTGATGATGATGAGGCCGAGCACGGTCGGGTCCTTGGCGGGCCTCAGGAAGCAGATTTCGATGAGCATGCCCAGGAGCATGGCGAAGACCATGGTTATGACGAAGGCGAGCCAGAAGGGGACGTTATACACGGTGAGCACGTGAAAGGCCACGAAGGTGGCGATCATGCCCATTTCGCCCTGGGCGAAGTTCACCACCTCGGAGGTCTTGTAGATGATGGCCACCGCCACGCCGAACAGCCCGTAGCAGGCCCCTATGGCCAGTCCCTCGACGATGAGTTGTTCGATCATATACGCTCCATCCCTTTCGCTCTAGAAGGGCCAGGTCTTCCAGTACTTCTTCATCCTGATCCATATGCCGAACATGCCCAGCGGCTCGAAGATCACGATGCCCAGCATGATAAGCCCGAGTGCCACGCTGCCGAAGTTTGCAAGACCGATCACGGTGAGCCACTTCCGAGAGAGCTGCACCAGGAGTTCTCCCAGGTAGGGCATCTCCTCCACGTTCTTCAGCAGGTCGAACTGCAGGTAGGTGATGAGCGTGGCCCCCATGACCGCGCCGAGGATGGAGCCGAGGCCGCCCACCACCACCATGACCAGGAATACGATGGACAGGATGAGGTTGAAGGTGAAGGGGTCGAAGAAACTCACCACGAAGCCGTACAGGCCGCCCGCCACCCCTGCGTAGAAGGCGCTCACCGCAAAGGACATGGTCTTGAAGATGGTGAGGTTCACGCCCATGACCTCGGCGGCGATGTCGTCGTCTCGGATGGCCACGAAGGCCCTGCCTACGCGGGTCCTCATGAGGTTGCGGGCGCAGATGACCATGAGCACCGTGATGACGAGGATGAGGTAGTAGATCTTCACGTCACCCTCGATGACGAAGCTGTACGGTGAGTCCGGCAGGCCCAGGTCCAGGGGCGGGGTGCTGATGCCCATGCGGCCTCCGAAGACCTCCCAGCGGCCGATGATGTGCATGATGGTGAGCCCGAAGCCCAGCGTGGCGATTGCCAGGTACGGACCTTCGAGCCTGAGCGCCGGCAGGCCGATGATGAAGCCGAAGAAGGCGGAGATGAGCCCCGCGATGATGAGCGCCACCAGGAAGGGCAGGTGGAGGTGCATCATGAGGAGTGCCGTGCCGTAGGCCCCGATGGCGAAGAACCCGGCATGGCCCAGGGAGATCTGGCCCGTGTACCCCACCAGGATGTTGAGGCCCACGGCCAGGATCACGTGGACCATGATGATGTTGAACAGGTAGATGTTGTACGACGGGATGTACAGGGGGAGCGTGAAGAGGAAGATGAGGAAGGCCACTGACCAGAAAAGCACGGTGCCGCTGCTGAAGAGCTCGATGTCCTCATAGTAATCACGCTTCATGTCCATTCGATCACCTCGCTTCTCTTCCGGACAGGATAGGCGCTCTATTCCACTGATCCTGGCAGCTGAACCCACGCACGGGAGTGCGGGCAGGGATCGCTGTCAGATGTATGCTCACAGTAGGTATAGTAAGTCAGTATGCTCAGTTGTCAAGACAAGTCGATGAATTTTTGTGTTTTCTGAACGAGGTTCAGGAGAATCGTATGCAGCAAGGTTTTTCTGTCCGGCAGAGGTGTCGTGTGCCGTGGATCAGAACGCCCAGCTCAGCGTGGTGACCACGATCCCTATGATGAGGAGCGATACGGTGATGAGCAGGGTCAGGGGCCTGGTGAGTCCCTTTTCCCGCGCCCGGGAATAGGCGATGAAGGGCAGTGCGCCGGGAACCAGGAGAAGGGAGAGGATGATGAAGACCCGCTTGAGAAGAGAATGTTCGGTTTTTTCAGGCCCGGACTGCTGATAATCCTGGTCTGCCCCCATTCCGTACACCTCCTCGAAAGGTTCAGGACGCATCATGGATGTCCTGATAGTAATGCCCTTTTTGCACAGATGGAACCCTTTGGCAAGATTGAATT
>CAZNGL010000223.1:0-3113 GCA_964572405.1 uncultured Bacteriovoracaceae bacterium | reverse complement strand
ACCACCGGCGACCCCAAGGGCGTGCTCCTCATGCACATGAACTGGACGAGCAACCACCATGCCCGGGCCAAGGCCTACCCGGACTTCAACGAGAACGACCGGTCTCTCTCGCTGCTGCCGTGGGCCCACTGCTTCGGCCTGGGCGAGCTCCACACCTTCACGGCGCTCGGGGGGTCCACGGGATTCATGGAGAACGTGGGCACCGTGCTCCAGGACATGGCCGCCGTCCGCCCCACCTTCCTCATCGCCGTGCCCCGCATCTTCAACAAGGTGTACGACACCATAGTCACCAAGGTGAACGATGCCGGGGGGTTCAAGAAGAAGCTCTTCGACATGGGCGTGGAGGCCGCGAAGCAGCGCCGTATCCTGGCCGAGCAGGGCAAGTCGAGCTTCATGGTGAACCTGAAATTCAAGCTCGTGGACAAGATCGTGTTCCAGAAGATCCGCGACCTCTTCGGCGGCAGGATGCGGGGGGCCATGACGGGCAGCGCGGCCATGAACCCGGACATCTCCCGGTTCTTTCATGACATCGGCATCCCGCTCTACGACGCCTATGGCATGACCGAGACCACGCCGGGCATCACCATGAACTGCCCGTCCAAGTTCAGGATCGGCAGCGTGGGACCGGTCATGGACAAGATCCGGGTGGTCATCGACCAGTCCGTGGTGGAACCGGGCGCCAAAGACGGCGAGATCGTCTGCTACGGCCCCAACGTCATGAAGGGCTACCACAACAAGCCCGAGGCGACGAAAGAGATCATGACCCCCGACGGCGGCGTGAGGACCGGCGACCGCGGCCGTTTCGACGAGGACGGCTTCCTGTGGATCACGGGCCGCATCAAGGAGCAGTACAAGCTGGAAAACGGCAAGTACGTGTTCCCGGCCGCCCTGGAAGAGGACATCTGCCTGAACCACTTTGTCCAGAACGCGCTGATCTACGGCGCCAACAGGGCCTACAACATCTGCATGATCGTGCCGGATCCCGTGGCGCTGGACGCATACGCCCAGAAGAACAACCTGACCAGGGACTACAAGGCCCTCGTCGAGGACAAGGCCATCCAGGACATGATCACCCGGGAAATCCTGGACAGCCTGAAGGCCAAGTACGGCAGCTACGAGATCCCCAGGAAGTTCGTGTTCATCTCCGAGCCCTTCACCCTGGAGAACGGCATGCTCACCCAGACCATGAAGCTCAAGCGCAGGGTCATCACGGAGAAGTTCACCGAGAAAATCGAGGCCCTGTACAAAGAGGGCGACTGATCCGGAAAAACCATGTGGATACAGGGGCGTGGAGACCTTAAGGTTTTCACGCCCTTTCCCTGCAAGAGAATTACCCTCTCGTTGCCCTTCCTTTCGCACCACAGACCAATTATAATTGTCAGTCCATAAGAATGGCACTGTGGACTGAAGGCCGAACCTGCACCTCCGAATCGCTCAGCCACGAACGTTGGATAACAGGCATAACCAGGGTGCATTAAGGAGGGACCGACCATGATCATGAAGAAAACCCCATTCACCAGGGCTCCCTGGCTTCTCCTCTCCCTTGTACTCACCGTCATGCTCGCGGGATGTGGAGGAGGGGGTGGTGGAGGCGACGTGGATGACGACGGGGGCGGGGGAAGCGGGACGGGGGAAGGGAACGTCCCGATCTTCTGGATGAAATTCGGGGAGCCTTCCCTGGCAATGGCGAATTCCATCCGGCAGACGCCGGACAACGGGTTCATCGCCGCGGGTCTGCGCGCCCAGGAAGGTTCGAATGGCTACGACCTCTTTCTCGTGAAGACCACCGACAAGGGCTCTTCCCTGTGGCAGAAGTGCTACGCAGGCCCCGCAGGAACCATCACCCGCGCGAACTGCGTCAGGCCGGCAACCGGAGGAGGGTACATCGTGGCCGGGCTCTTTCTGGACGCTTCCCAGCAGCGCTCGTTCTTCCTCCTCCGGACGGATGACGACGGGAACGCCCTTGACGGCTGGCCCAGGACCTATGCGAACGCATCCCTCGACGGGGCGTACGCCGTGTGCGAGAGCACGGATGCCTCGGGGAGTCCGGACGGGTTCGTGTTCACGGGGTCCACGCACCTGCAGCAGTTCTGTCTGACCAAGACCGACCGTGACGGAAATGTCCTGTGGCAGAAGACCTTCTCAGGATTCACCCCGGGCTGGGATGCGGGACTCTCCCTGGAGCGGAACCCGGACCGCGGTTTCACGGTGGCGGGCTCGGACGGCGGGCCTCCCAACTCCGTCTGGGTGGTCCGGACCGATGCCCAGGGCAATGCCCTGTCTGGGTGGCCCAGGCGATACGGCACCGGGTGCGCAAACTCCGTCAGGAACACCCCTGACGGCGGGTTCATCCTTGCGGGCAACACCGTGGGAATGTACGACGACGGGGACGTCCTGGTGATCAAGGTGGACTCCGCAGGCACCGAGACCTGGAGAAAAACCTTCGGAGGGTCCGCAGACGACGTGGGGAGCAGCGTCGACCTGACCCCGGACGGCGGATACCTCGTGGCGGGCTATACTGAATCGTACAGTCCCTACAGCGACTATGACTTCCTCATGCGGGAGGTGTACCTCATCCGCTTGGACGGGACGGGGAACACCCTGTGGCACAAGGTGAAGGGGATCGCCCCTGACAGTGTGGAGGCCGCCACCGATGTCCAGGTGCTGCAAGACGGCAGCTTCGCTATTGCGGGCACCGCAGGCGGCTCCTTCCTCATGGCCATGATGGATGAGAACGGCGACACCGTGGACCTCGGGGATCACGAGCTGAACCTGACGAACCCCACCTCTCTCACCATCACGCTGGCCAATGCACCGAATGTTGCCGGCAGGACCCTGTCATTGCTGAATTTCCTCAGCCAGGCCGGGGCCTTGGGCCTGGACCTCCTCCTGGCCGTGCAGGGCGACCCGTCGCTGAACGACAGCGACACCCTCTCCATCACACCGGCCCCAGAGTCACTGTCTGCAGGTCAGTCGTACGACGTGGTCCTCGACGCCTTCCAGACGGGTGATGCGGGTGATCTCACCACCCTGGACGGATCGTTCACCATCACCATCGACAGCCTCAGCGGGACCCTGGAAGACGGCGGCACGTACACGACCGGCATCACCCT
>CAZNGL010000222.1:0-3115 GCA_964572405.1 uncultured Bacteriovoracaceae bacterium | reverse complement strand
GGCCTCCCGCCTGAGGATCCCGAAGGCGTCGAAGGGGTTCATGGACTTCTTGTACGGGCGCTCGGCGGTGAGCGCGTCGTAGATATCCGCCATGGTGCAGATCCTCGCGCAGGGGTGGATGTCCTTCATGCCCAGGGGGTAGCCGGACCCGTCAGGCCTCTCGTGGTGCTGCAGGGAGATATAGGCGGCCTCCTCGGTGAGGTGGCCGGTCTCCATGAGCCTCGTGTACCCCCACTCGGGGTGTTTCCTCATGACCTTCCACTCGTCCTCGTTCAGGGAACCCCGCTTCCTCAGGATGCTCAGCGGAACCCTGGATTTCCCGATGTCGTGGAGGAAGTACCCGTAGCAGAGCCGCTCCAGCTCGGTGGTCCCCACCGCCCGGTCGTCCCTGTAGAAGCGGATGGCCAGCGCCGTGGCATAGATGCCCACGTTCACGCTGTGTGTATAGGTGGCGAAGTCGTGCTCCGTGATGGCGAAAAGGTCGCTCAAGAGAAGCTCGTTGTTCATGATGCTCCTGAACATGGGCTGCAGGGTCCTCTTGATCTCCTCTAACTGCTGCGCGTCCGGGTCGTCGAAGGCATTCCTCAGGGCATGGGTGGATGCCACGTAGAACGTGGCTGCCTTCACCCGGGAGGGGATGGCGGGGTCGGTGAGGATCCTGTCTGAATAGGTGCTGACATAGCGCTCGAAGGCCGCTGCCTCCGCGCCTCTGATGTAGATCCTGGTGCACCCGTGCCGGTTGAGTTCCACGAGGTGGTCGCGGGTGAACATCCCGCCCTTTTCGAGAAAGCTCACCAGCCTGTCCTCGTGGCGCACGAACAGGTCCACCACGGACCGCTCGTCCACCTGGATGACATCCACGGGAATGGGCCGGAATACGTCCATGCAGGGAGTATCGGCATCAAAGCGTATTAATATAAATTGTTAAATGTCCAAAAAGTCCCGGTCAGGTCTTGGCGACCCACTCGCTGATCTTCCTGTGCCGCTCGGGCCAGGAACCGGCGATGCGCTCGCCCATGAAGGCGGCGAAGAGGCTGTCGAAGAGCTGGATCCCGGTCTCCAGGAGGTGCATGCGCTCGTAGAACACCGCGATGCGCTCCGCGGCCGGGTCGGTGATCTCGTCCTTCTCCAGCTGCACCACCGGGCAGGTGAACGACCCGAAGGCGAAGATATCGGCCTTCAGGGTGAGTTTCCAGGCCTGGGGGTCCTTGTCCAGGTAGATGAGAGCCTCCGTGATGTTCTTGCCGTCCCGCAGGGCCTCCCTGGCCTCGGCGAACTCCCGCTGGGCGCCGGTGATGGCGCTCCTGCGCCTGCCCTGCTCGTGCTCGGCCACGAGCACGAACTTGTCGTGGACATAGGCCATGAAGCTCTCGCCCCTGGCCAGGGGGCCGTCCCGGTCCACCTCGTACACCGAGGAACCCTTGGCGCTGCGGTACATGAGCCACAACAGGAAGTCCCACCCGACCCAGCGGTTGCGCTTGATCTGGAGCAGCACGTCCTTGGAGGGAGCCTGGTCGGCCTTGTCCAGGAGGGCGTGCCTCTCCGTGTCCAGGACCCGGTACGCCCTGGCCATGGGGTGGACGGGTTCGAGGCTCAGCCCGTCGAAGGTCCGGGTAAAGGAGTCCTCCACGAGGTCGAGCACCTTTTCGCTGATGGCGGTCACGGTGAGCACGCCGGTCTCGGCGTTCCAGACCACGTCGCAGGTGACGGGCACGGGCAGGGTCCTGCCCAGCAGGGCCGCATGGAGGTTCTCGCGGATCTCCGCCTTGCGCTTGAAGGGCATGCGGCTGACGGCGGGCCTGTCGGCGAGCCAGCGGGCGCACTCTTTGTCCACCATGCCCTTGAGGACGGCGGGGGGCACCCGGCGCTGGTCCCTTCGGAAGGTGAACGCATAGTACGGGTCGCGCCGGAACACGTTCTCGTTGTCGAAGTCGGTGTTCCCATGGTCGTCGAGAGTCACCCAGCCGCTGGCCTCCTCGTCGGCCGTGGCATCGATGGGAACGAACCGGTTCCTGTTCAGGCGCTCCTGCACCCAGGATGCATTGCCCGGCTCCCCCTCCACCCGGTACTGGCAGATGCTCACCGTGTTCGACATGATTCCCATGATGCGCTCCTTTCCTCCAGAGGTCTCCCCATATATGAAAGCGGTGCGCCAGGGCAAGCCTGAAAATCCCCGATCTCGGCGGGTTTTGACACTCCCGTGCGCCCGTGGTAGCATTGACAAACACTGCACGGGAGGCGCTCATGGTCATCGACACGCCCGGACCGGTCACCGGCAGGATCACCCTCCTGGGGAGGCAGGAATCGTGCGTCTACCTCGTGGGCGGCCCTGAGGAATATTCCCTTCTCGGCGGCGGCATGACCTACGTCGTCCCGGACATCCTCGCTCAGCTCGAGGCACTGCGCGTCGACGGGTCGAGGATCACGCGCCTCATCATCCTGCACAGCCACTTCGACCACGTGGGCATCGTGCCCTTTTTCCGGAAGCGCCTGCCGCACGTGCGCGTATGCGCCTCCAGGCGCGGCAGGGACCAGCTCCTGCGTCCCGAGGTCATCGCCGTGATCGTGGACTTCAACCGAGTCCTCCTGGCGCGCGAGGGCATGGAGGGAAGGGAGGCGGAGCTGGGGCTGCCCTTCGATTCCATCGTGGTGGACGAGGTCCTCACCGACGGCCAGACCCTCCGGGCAGGCGACCTCGACCTGGAGGTCCTGGAGGTGCCGGGGCACTCGTCCTGCTCCATCGCCGTGTACTGCCCGCAGGAGAAGGCCCTGTTTGCCTCCGATGCCGGCGGCATCCCCTTCGGCGGCAAGGTCTTCGCTGCGGCCAACTCCAACTACGACCAGTACCAGGCAAGCCTGGAACGGATGTCGCGCTACGATGTGGAAGTCCACTGCGCCGAGCATTACGGGGCACTGACCGGTGAAGACGCCAGGGCCTTCATGCCGAGATCCATGGAATCCGCGCGCCTCACCCGCATCGTCATCGAGGATGCCTTCCGCAGGACCCGGGATGTGGCCAGGACCGTGGAGGAGGTCACGAACCTGCTCGCATCCGAGAGTCAGGGGTACTTCCTGCCCCGCGAGGTCATGGAAATGGTGGTTGGCCAGATGACCC
>CAZNGL010000221.1:0-3146 GCA_964572405.1 uncultured Bacteriovoracaceae bacterium | reverse complement strand
CGTCCTGGGTGAGGTAGCCGCTCTGGGACTTCATCTGGAGCATGATCTGCGCGTCTTTGTAGTCGTAGGTGACGAAGCTGTCCAGCTCGTCGCCGCCCCCCGAGAAGGAGTAGAGGAGCAGGTACTGAGCCACGAGCTCCTTGGAATCGGGTATGGTGTAGAACGCCCTGTCGCCGTCGTGCATTGCCTGGTTCATGCGCTTGATGAAGTCCGCGATGGACACCACCTTGCCCACCCCGTCGAGCCCCTTGAGTTCGTCCTGGAGGACCTCCATCTCCCTGAGGACCGCCGGGTCCTTCATGTCGTCGGCATTGGTGCCCTGGATGACCACGTGATAGGAGGATGTGCCGCCGAAATGCTCGTTGAGGATCATGTCCGCCTTGCGGATGGGGCTCCGCTCCCGGAAGTTCTCGGCCAGGTTGAAGTCGCTCCTCACGTGACGGCCCAGGAACACGGCGACCACGAACACGGCCAGGGAGATGGCGAACACCCAGCCCCTTTGGTGCAGGCTTATGTAAGACAGCTTCTTCAGGATGGGGCTGATGATGTCCGCCTTCGTGTGGTGGATGGGCTTGTACTTCCTTCCCCGTATGTCGAGGGCGGAGAGCACGGCCGGGATGAAGGTGAGCACGAGCATCATGGCCACGCAGAAGCCGAAGGCGGAGAGCAGGCCGAACTGCGTGAGCGGCACCACCCAGATGGAGACGAGCGACAGGAAGCTCGCCACCTCGGTGAGGCCCGCGATGAGCACCGGCACCACGATCCTGGTGACCGAGTTCTTGATGGCCGCCGGGCCCGTGTTGCCCAGGGAATACTCGGAGAACACGTTCTCGATGATGTGCACCCCGTAGCCCACGCCGACGGCCATGAGCGCCACTGGCAGGGCCGTGGAGATCATGGTGAGGGGGACCTTGACGATGGCCATGAGCCCGAAGGTCCAGATGCATGCGATGCCCACGGACACGAGCGGCAGCAGCATGCCGCTGACGTTCCGGAAGAACAGGTACAGGGAGATGAGGAGGACCACCACCACCAGGGGCGGCAGGATGATGAGGTCCTTGATCATGTAGTGGCTCTGGAGGGCCTCCAGGACCTTGGTGCCGGAGATGAAGAACTTCTCGGGCCCCTCGTACGTCCTGATGATGTCCACCATGGCGAAGTAGATGGGGATGATGTGGACGGTCTCCAGATCGTCCTCCAGCACCAGGGAGATGGCGGCGCCGCGGCCGTCCCTGGTGACGAGCGAGCCCCGGTACACGTCCCACGAGTCTACCTTTTCCCTAAATGCCCTGATCTCCTCGGGCGTTGCGGGCGAGGTGCCCTCCTTGACCAGGGGGGAGACCACCAGGCCCGACTCGCTTCCCTCGATGTTCTTGGCGTTCAGGATGCAGGTGACTTCCTTGATCCCCTTGATCTGCTCGAACTCTTCACTGATCTTCCGGAGTTTTTCCAGGGAACCTTTGTTGTAGATGGTGGTGTCAAGCATGCCCACGATGATGTCCGCGTACGGGGCAAAGGCATCCTTGTTGTCGATGAAGGTCTTCACCGGCGGGTAGTCGTGCCGGAGCATCACTTCCACCCGGGAGTCCATCCTGATCCCGGGGATCTGGGACGCAAAGAGCAGGGTGATGACGGCGAGGGCTGCGAGGACCCGATAGGGGTGGTCAATGCAGAAATGGACAATCTTTTTCATGGATGTCCCTTCGATTGCAATCCATCTCAGTATACCAAGTTCTTCCCTGGAATGAAAGGTCATTACCTGCGCAGGGGATGGTGAAGACAGAAGAGGCCGCGGTCATGAATGACCGCGGCCTCTTCGGACGATTCGTCCGGGCGTGGAGTCTATTCGTGGAGGGCAGCCTTGGTCGCCTGACCGGCGTGCCGGGGGAACCTCACTGCCAGTGCCAGGAATGCCGCTATGCCGGTGGCTACGATGATCATTGTCATGGCTTGTTCCCTCCTTTGTCTTTTTCCGTGTCCTCTGTTTCCTACCCGAGCAGGTTCATGAGCACGGTGCGGGCCGGGGCGGTGTTGATGCCCACCAGGGTCACGATGATGACGAACACCGCGGTGGCCTCCGCCGGGGTGAGACCAAGAACCCTGTAGGTGAACCTGATGCCGATCCCGGTCATGAACAGGCAACCGATTACGATCCACAGTGTCATCATTGTCTTTCCCTCCTTGGGGTTGTTTTTCTTATCTGCCATACATACAGCAAGGGCCGTGCCAGACGCCCCGAACTTGTAACTCAAAGATATTATAAGCTGAAATTGGAAGGCAGGAACACGGTGATTGACAAATTGGCAAAATCAAGCGCATGGAGGCATGACCCGTGTACAATTTGTCAACCGGCCCGTCGGAGTCATGGCCGGAGCATGACATCCTGTCAGTCCCTGATGCCCTCGAGCTTCACGCCCAGGTCGGTGTACGCGCTCATGCGCGAGGCGAAGCTGTTCTTCAGCATGCCGTTGACGTCCAGGTAGTCGTAGATCACGGCCTCGTCCTTGCCCTCGCTGACCCTGAGGATCCTGCCGATGTACTGCTTCACCCGGCCCGTGAACTTCACCGGAGTGGCCAGGAAGATGGACGAGAGGTGCTTGAGGTCGAACCCCTCGCCGATGAGCTGGGCCGTGGCCACCAGGACCTGGGCCCTGCGGCAGTTGAGATCCTCCACGATGCGCGCGCGTTCCCGGGCCTTCACCGATCCGGTGAGCAGGCATGCGCTCAGGCCGCGGGAGCGGATGGCCTTGTAGAGCTCCTGGCAGTGGGCCACGCGGTCCGAGATGACGAGCGCGATGCCGGTCTCCGACGCGAAGGTGCGGGCCGCCACGTCATCCACGATGAGCTCGTTGCGTCTCTTGTCGCCCACCAGGGCAGAGACCATGTACTGGTATTCGTCCGCGTCGAAGTAGTAGGCACGTCCGGTGTGCCGCACGATGAGCGTGGCCCGCATGATGCGGTTCTCCGCCTGGAGCTCGGTGGGTAAGATCCGGTGCATCCGGTCGCCCAGGTAGAAGTAGATGATCTTCGTGAGCTTGTCCCGTCGGTACGGCGTGGCGGACAGGCCCAGCATGAAGGTGCTGTCGAACATGCTCACCGCGTCCGTGAAGGTGCGCGCCGGGGTGTGGTGGCACTCGTCCACCACC
>CAZNGL010000220.1:0-3158 GCA_964572405.1 uncultured Bacteriovoracaceae bacterium | reverse complement strand
TTGATGGCGCCCACCGAGGCCCAGCGAGTATGGGAGAGGTACGTTTCTGCGGAACAGTCCATGTCGAGGGTTTTCCTGAGGATGCTGTCCCGGCCGATGTACGTACGCAGCTTTGCCGTGTTCTCGCCGAGTTCGCCGGTGATCTGGGCTGTCTTGTAGGTGAAAGTGACGCTGTGTCCGCCCGTGCGGATGGACCCGTTCATCAGGTCACCGGGGTTGGACCTCGTGAGGAACTCCTCAAGAAGCCCCTTCCGGGAGAGGGTCTGCCGCAGACCCGTCATTGCATCCCTTCCCCTGAGCTCCACCATGACCTGGAGTCCCGCAGAGTCGCGACCCCTCACCTCGAGGCGGTCCAGGGCATTGAGACAGGCATTTATCCTCAGGTACCGTCCGAACTGTTTCGGGTTCTCGAAGATCCCGGGCCCGGCCAGGTCCTGGACCCTGTCGAGGTTCCCGACGATGTCCGTCCTCAGTGACCAGGAGACATCCTTCAACGTGATGAGTCGCGCCGCCATGGTCTCCATCTCCGCTGACGAAAGGCACCCTGCCTCTTTCTCCAGGATCTCGTCCTCCCCGTCCACGAAGGCCTTGAGCCGCCGCGAGATTTCCCTGAGGCGCTCGAGACCTCCACCGGAGCACATGGCATGCTGGAGGTCCGCATCCTGCTTTATCAGCGGGATCCCCCGGTGAAGTTGCTCCAGGGACCTGGGGTCCAGGTAGGCCTCCTTTGCGATCCTTCCGGAGATCAGGGGTGCCATGCCGTGACGGCACACGGCATCAGCTGCACTCTCCAGGCCCTCGAGAACGGAACCGTCCGCCGTGGATGCCGCCCGTCTGATGCACACAAAGCCGGCAAGCCCGCAGCAGAGGAGATGGTCCTGAATGGGGAAGAAAACGATGGCCGGCCCGGGAAGGGCCCTCGGGTCTTTCCCGACATACACCCTCCACCTTGGTTTCCTGCGCTCTCCGGCTGTAAACTCCTTGAACATGGGGGTCCTCATCCGCCACAGGTCCCTGATGACAGTGGGAATTCCGTTCGTCCACGGCCTCAGATATCCCTTCGAGTGCCCTCTATAGCATCCGAGAGACATGACAGGCAATCCCCTATGCACCATGCGGGGTATGTATCCCCATCAGTTCCATGAAATCCCTGAAGAGATATCCGGCATCCCTGGGCCCAGGGGCGGCCTCTGGGTGGTACTGAACGCTGAAGGCCTTCAGGCCCGGCACCCTGAATCCCTCCAGGGTTCCGTCGTTCAGGTTGATGTGGGTCACCTGTGCGTCACGGGGAAGTGTTTCCCCGAGCACCACGAATCCGTGGTTCTGGGAGGAGATCTCCACGCGGCCGGTGAGCAGGTTCTTGACGGGCTGGTTTATCCCGTGATGGCCGAACTTGAGCTTGGAGGTCTTGGCGCCAAGGGCCTGGCCCAGGATCTGGTGGCCGAGGCAGATGCCGAAGACTGGGAGCTTGCCCAGGAGCTGTCTCACCGTGTCCACCAGGCAGGTGAGCGGCGCAGGGTCGCCTGGTCCATTGGAGAGCAGCAGCCCTTCAGGCTCGAAGGCCATCACGTCGCGGGGCCCTGTCGATGCGGGGACCACCACGACCTCGCACCCCCGGGCCTCGAGCATGCGGAGTATGTTGAGCTTGACACCGCAGTCCATGACCACCACCCGGGGCCTGTCATTCTTCTTCAACATGGGTTCAAGGGGCATCCTGGCGTTGCCCTTCCAGATGCAGGGCACATCGCAGGTGACGTCCTGCACGATGTCCCGGCCGACGAGACCCGGATAGTGCCTGACGGCCTCCAGCAGGCCCCCGATATCCTGAGTGTCCGTGGAAACGACGCCGCGCATGGCGCCCTGGGTACGGATGCGCCGGGTGAGCGCCCTGGTGTCGATGTCCTCGATCCCGATGCGTCCGTGCTCCTCAAGGTACGAGGCCAGGGTCTTCCTCGAGCGGTGGTTGCTGGGGAACGGTTGGTATTCACGCACCACGAGGCATTCCAGGTGGATGCCCGCCGACTCGACGTCCTCGTCGTTGATGCCGTAGTTGCCGATGAGGGGGTATGTCATGACCAGGATCTGTTCCCTGTAGGACGGGTCAGTAAGGCACTCCTGGTACCCGGTCATGCCGGTGTTGAAAACGACCTCCCCGAAGCGGGAGCCCTCTCCTGCAAAGACCCGTCCCCGGTACACGGTTCCGTCTTCCAGCACCAGAACGGCGGGTCTCCTGGAGTTGCCTGTCAGTCCCATAACACCTCGGAAGGTCCTGTATGCCTGTCAGGCAGCCCGGTCCATGGAGGGCCGAGCTGCAGGGCCTGCCATGATCTACAGTACGGCAAGGTAGGTGTCAATCTCGTACTTGCTGACATGGATCCGGAAGTTGTCCCATTCCTTCTTCTTGTTCTCGATGAACTTTTCGAAGATGTGGTCTCCCAGAGCCTCACGGACCAGAGAACTTTTGGAGACCTCCTGGATGGCCTCGAAGAGGTTCCCGGGCAGCGAGGTGATGCCTGCCTCCTCGCGTGCGTGCTCGTCCATCTCGAAGATATCCTGCTCCACCGGCTCAGCCAGGGGGTACTTCCTGGTGATACCCTCGAGGCCTGCAGCGATCTGGACCGCAAAGGCCAGGTAAGGGTTGCATGCGGGGTCCGGTGCCCTGAACTCGATGCGGGTGGCGTTGGCCTTGCCCGGCTTGTACATGGGCACGCGCACCATTGCCGAGCGGTTCCTGCGGGCCCAGGAGATGTAGACCGGCGCCTCGTAGCCGGGCACGAGCCGCTTGTAGGAGTTCACCCACTGGTTTGTCACCGCCACGATCTCGCGGGCGTGCTTGAGAATGCCCGCGATATAGCTCTTGCCCACCTTGGAGAGGTGGTACTTGTCCTTGACGTCGAAGAAGGCGTTTTCGTCCCCCTTGAAGAGCGACTGGTGCACGTGCATGCCGCTGCCGTTCTCGCCGAAGATGGGCTTGGGCATGAAGGTGGCGTACACGCCCTTCTGGCGTGCGATCTCCTTCACCGCGGTGCGGTAGGTCATGACGATGTCCGCCATCTTGAGGGCCTCGGCGTACCTGAGATCGATCTCGTGCTGGGAGGGCGCAACCTCGTGGTGGCTGTACTCCACCCGGATGCCCATGTTCTGCAGGGCGAAGATGG
>CAZNGL010000219.1:0-3185 GCA_964572405.1 uncultured Bacteriovoracaceae bacterium | reverse complement strand
AGGCGTGGCTCGCCCCCATGAGCGAGTGGCTCTTCTACGTGTGGGACATCGTCGCCGGCAAGTCATCCCTGCTGAGCGGCCTCAAGACGACCATGAAAAGCCGCTTCCTCCACATGGTGGAAGAACGCGTCATGGATCTGTTCTCGCCCATCCTCGACCACCGGCGCGAGCCCCCGGTGGGTCGGGTGATCGCCGAAGGGCAGCATTTCGTGCCCCGGTCATTCGAGGGCGAATCCATCCTCACGCTGGGCCGGGCGAAGCTCTTTGCCGAGCAGGGAGCCCGACTGGTGGTGAACTGCTCTCCCTTCGGCTGCATGCCGGGCAGGATCACTGCTTACATCTTCCAGACCTTCCGCGATCACTTCGGCGTGCCGGTGGTGAACCTGTTCTTCGACGGCACCGGAGACATCGCGGGACAGGTGGCAATGTACCTGAAGTCCATCACCAGGGGCCCCGGGGAAGACCATGCGGCCTCGCATGCACTGTTCAGGAAACCCCCGGCCGCCTCCCCGGGCAGGGTGGGCCACCCGGGCACGGGCGTTTCCGGGGAAAGCCACCGGGAGAAAGGCTTTCCGGGTGCATGATACCATGCCGCGGGCACCGGGTCCTTACCGACCGTCCCCGCGGTGCGGCATCACCCGAGGGAGAGCAGGATGCCCCGGAGCTCCTCGAGCCTGAAGGGTTTCTTCAGCACCCCTGAGAAACCGTAGTTCCGATATTCGGACATGATAGGGTCATTCGAATACCCGCTCGATACGATGGCCCTTACATCGGGATTCATCCCGAGGAGCTGTCTGACGGTTTCCCTCCCGCCCATTCCCCCCGGGACGGTGAGGTCCATGATGACGAGATCATAAGGCCTTCCCTCCTGCTGCGCCCTTCTGTACAGCTCCACGGCCTCGCTGCCGTCTCGTGCCTTCTCCACCTCGCAGCCCAGGGCAGTGAGCATCTCTGTCATTGTCTCCCTGATCATGTCCTCGTCGTCCATCACCAGGACCGTGTGCTTCTCCTTCGGCTGGCCCTCCCGGTCCGTTCCGGGGGCCGCACCCGTAAGTGGTAAGGCCGCGGCGGGGAGATACACGGAGAAGACGGACCCCGCCCCCTCTTCCGATTCCACCGTGATGTATCCGTTGTGCTTCTGGACAATGGCATAGGTGGTGGCAAGTCCGAGACCGGTCCCTGTTTCCTTGGTGGTGAAGTACGGATCGAACACCCTGGTCAGGTTCTCTTTGGATATCCCGACACCCATGTCCTGGATGGAGATACGCACAAATTGCCCAACCTTGGCCTGCTGCAACCCGTCCGCCTCCCCGATCTCATCTCTGGAGACATTCTTCAGCCCGATCCTGATCGACCCTCCCCCGGGCATGGCCTGCTGGGCATTGATGATGAGGTTGTGGATCACCTGGCCCATCTGGCCTTCGTCGATTTCCACTGCCTTGAGCCCGTCTTCCACATCGAATTCACATTTTATATTGGAACCATGGAGGGCAAACTCCGCTCCCTCCCTGATGATCCTCTCCATGGAGGCTGCCCTCTTGACGGGCGCCCCTCCCTTGGAGAACGTGAGCAGCTGCTGGGTAAGCCTCTGCGCCCTGTCCGTGGCATCCTCGATCCCCTGGAGGAATCGGGCGGGATCATTCCCGCTCGAACTCCTCAGGCGGGCCATCTGTGCGTTCATGAGGATACCCGTGAGGATGTTGTTGAAGTCGTGGGCGATACCCCCTGCCAGGAGTCCCACGGACTCGAGCTTCTGCATCTTGAGGAGCTCGGCCTCCATCCTCTTCATCTCGGTGATATCCCGGATGTGGAAGACACCCCGGGCGAAATGCCCTGCCTCGTCGAAGTGCGCCGCAGCGCTGATGCTCACATCCCGCACCCTGGCGTCCTTGGTGCACCGCTTCGTCTGGAAGTTGGAGATCTTCTCGCCCTGGCCGACGCGTGCCCTGAGCTCCTCGTCCTCCTCCTGGAACTCCTGCGGCACGAAATCGATCTTCTTCCCCGTGACCTCGTGGAATCCCCATCCGAAGACGCGGACAAAGGCCGGATTGACGTAGATGGGCATGCCCTGCCTGTCGTACACTACTATGGGGTCGGCCGTGGCGTCCAGGAGGGTACGGTATCTGTCCGCGTTCCTCTCCGACTCGAGGTACAGCCTGTGATATTCTTCCTTTGACCGGGCAAGCTCCGCGGTCCTCCTCATGACGATCTCCTCGAGTTCGTCGTTGAGTTTCCGCAGGTTGTCGTGCGCCTTCCTCAGGTCCTCCCCTTCCTTTTCCAGCTGATTGTAGAGCATGGCATTCTCCAGGGCGGAACGGGTGACCCTCCGTATCGTCTCCCACACGACGCGGTCCTGCTCATCCACGGCCCTGTGGTATGCCCTCCTTTCCCTGGAATTCCCGAACACGACGAAGCTCGGCAGCCCCTCTTTCCCTATCCTGCAGGGAAGCACCACCCGCGCATCCATGCCCATGACCTTTCCGGGCATGGACGGCTCCACGACGATATCAGGGTCCTGTCTGCCCCTGATGGTCTCCAGGAGCCCCGGCAAGAACGGGACGGTTACATCCCCGGCGTCAAGTCCCCGGTCGTAGCCGCTCATCCCCACCAGGGAAAGCTTCTGTGAGGCCTCGTCCCAGCGGCACATGTATGCCATCTCGTACTCAAGGTTCTCCACGAGGGTCTCCGTCACCAGGGCGGCGATCTCCGCCTCCGTGTGGATCGTCTGGATCTTATGCCCCAGCCTGATGATCTCCTCCTGAATCTTGAGCTGTGAGTCCAGCTTCATCTGGAGCTCGTACTGGTGGAGCTCCCCTGCGGTGAGTTTCTTGACCTGATCCCTCAGGACCTCTATCTGGCTGAGAAGACTTTCGACGGAGGGAATGCTGGTCTGTTCCTGTGGCACCGGGGGTTACCTCCACACCAGCAGCGCGAACACGTCGGTATAGTTGTGAAAGACGTTCCTCCCGGCCACAGGGCACAGCTCACCGTAGGTATAGAACCCCATCCAGGGGACCCCCTGGGCAAGGCCGTCCTGAGACAGGTGCAGGAGATCGTTCTTCTCACTCTCCGCCAGCACGATCTTCCCCCTGCCCGTAGTGCCCCCCTAAAAGCAAGACACCTTTAAGCGGCTTTTCGTGTCACATAAGAAGCCGCGACCTCGTTTGGTGTTCTATACCCCAGTG
>CAZNGL010000218.1:0-3189 GCA_964572405.1 uncultured Bacteriovoracaceae bacterium | reverse complement strand
GCTGGCGCTCCACCTTCCCTGGGTCAACAGGAACGTGTGCTTCATGCAGACCTCCGAAACGTCAGTGCATGCCGTCAACAGGCTACCCGATCCGGGGGCAGATTGCCACAGAAAAAGAGCCGGGCCCCGTCCTGTCCCGATCGCCTCGGGCTCCGGCGCCGGGCCGCGCTGATTCCCTTTGCCGGGCAATGGCCGGTGTGATAACCAGGTCACATCATCCTCGAAATGCGAAAGGACGGCGCGGGAGGCATGGACACGAGGAAGCGGCTGCAGGACATCCCCCTCTTCCAGGGGCTCTCGGACAGGGTGCTCGATGCCCTGTCCCGGCGCGTGCTCATCGGGACCTACCAGCCGGGCGAGACGATCCTCGCCGAGACCGACCTGGTGCGCTCGTTCTTCGTGGTGGTATCGGGCCAGGTGAAGCTCTCCAAGAGCTCGGCCGAGGGCAGGGAGCAGACCCTGTACCTCCTGGGCCCCGGGGAGCCCTTCGGCCTGTGCACCGCGTTCGCCACTCCCGACTTCCCGGCCGAGGTGGTGGCGCTCAGGAAGTCGGATGTCCTCACCGTCCCGGGCTCCGCGGTGGACGAGATCGTCATGCAGGAGCCGGGGCTCCTCCTGAACATCCTCAGGGTGCTGTCCCGGCGACTCAGGGAGTCCATGGCCCTGGTGGAGTCGCTCTCGCTCAAGGAGATCCCCCAGCGCCTGGCCGCCTTCATCGTGGCCCTGGAGCGCACGGGTGAAGAGGGCGACACCATCGAGCTGCCGGTCACCCACCGGGAGCTCTCCAAGATCGTGGGCTCCACCCCGGAGGCCCTGTCCCGGGCCCTGAGGAAGCTGCAGGAAGAGGGTGTTCTGGAGGTGCAGGGCAGGACCATCGCCATCTTCCACAGGGCTGCCCTGCAGGCGCTCGCCCGGGGGGAATAGCCCCGGCATTCCCATTGGACCCGGCCGCGAGGCGGCCCTGTCCATGACAGGAAGACACCTGGGGGGCTGGAATGAAGGAATCGTGTAACCTCCGGCGCGCTCAATCGTTCAAGGCACAGGCGATGAAGGACGACACCTCCATGTTCGAGCAGATGAAGGGCAGGGTCTTCTCCTACCTCATGCGCAGGTGCGGAGACTGGGACCTGTCCCGGGACATCCTCCAGGAGACCTTCACCAGGTACCTGGAGCACTACGCCGGGAATGACCCCTCGCCCTCGCTCCTCTTCACCATCGCTCGCAACGCCTTCATTGACCACGTGAGGAAGGGGCGCAGGAGCGCACCGCTGGAGGGAGACCCCGAGGACGGGGCGCCCGGGGCGCACCACCGCCTGCTCGTGCACGAGGAATACGGCCGGGTGCTGGGCGCCATGGCGCTCCTGGCAGACGACGAGCGGGAGGTGCTCTCGCTGGCCATCAGCAGCGACCTGAGCTATGCGCAGATAGCGGTCGTCACGGGCCTGAGCGAGGCGAATGTGAAGGTGAAGGTGCACCGGGCGCGGTGCAGGATAAAGGAGATCCTGCAGGGAGGAGATCATGAGCGATGAACTGATCAGCCTGTACATCGATGACGAACTCGACCTGGACGGGAAAATCGTATTCGTGGAGCTCATCCACGACCAGGCCCCGTTCAAGGACCGGACCGTGGAGTTCCTCCGCGCGGAGAAGACACTCCGCGCCGAGGTGACGGACAGGGTCCCGGAGGTGACGATGCCGAGGCCGCTAACGTACCCGTTCAGGGGGCGCGGACTCCTGTATTCCGCAGCTGCAGCGGCGGCGGTGGCGGCCGCGGTCCTGGCCGTGCTGTTCTGGCCTGCGCAGCAGGCCCTCGAGCAGGGTCCGGCACCGGAATCCTACCGGTTCGTCATCTACGACCCCGGCACGAGTTCTGCCGAGATCGCAGGCGACTTCACCGGCTGGGAGCGGGTGCCCATGCAACGCACCGGTACGAGCGGATACTGGGAGATCTCGCTTGGGTTGCAGCCGGGCGAGCACCGGTACGTCTTCATCCTCGACGGTCACCAGCGCGTGGCCGACCCCACGGTCATGGCGAAAGAGCATGACGATTTCGGCGGCGAGAACTCCATCTTAGTGACCGGGGTGAGGACGTGACGCGGCTCAGAGCGGCTGTCGCGGTCCTGGCGGTCCTGCTGGCTGGGTGTGCGCATCACGGGCTCCGCGTGAACGGAGATACCGTGACCCTGACCCTCAGGGCCCCGCATGCACGGACCGTCCAGTTCGCATCGTCCCTGGACGGCTTCGAGCCGCACCCCGCGGTCCTGACAGGCGGGTCCGTCTGGGAGGTGAGCGTGCCCGCAGGCTTGCAGTTCAGCTATTTCTACCTGGTGGACGGCGAGGTGTACGTGCCGGAGTGCCCCTTCTCGGAGACCGACGGGTTCGGATCCAGGGACTGCATCTTTGTTCCCGGCATGTAACCTTTGCCGGGGATGCGCGTTGTACGGCTATCTACGCGAAGAAGGAGAGACCCATGAAGAGCATATTCGGCATAATCGCGGCAATCCTGCTCACGGCAGCCATCGCCCGGGCGGATATCGTGGACGACGGCCTCGGCGACAGGGCTACCCTGCAGGTGCGTACGAGTACACGGGAGATGATCAGGCTCGGCATACCGGAGGCGGACGCCATCGGGCTCACCCGGCAGATGATCCGGAACCAATACCGGGAACAGGAGGTCCTCGCCGCGCACCAGGTCATCCGGGAGATGGTCCGGGAAGGCCTGCCAGGCAAGCCCGCCATGGACAAGGCCCATGAAGGCATGGCCAAGCAGGCGGGGCCACAGAACACGGTCCGCGCCATGGAGCAGGTGAGGACGCGCTATTCCTTTGCCTATGCACAGGCAGCACAGGTCACGGACCAGGTAAGCGCCCGCGCCGAGCTCGGAGATACCATTGCCGAGGGTATGGCGGCAGGCATGGCCGAGGGGGACGTTGCGGCCGTCACGCTCAGTCTGCAGAGTCGGCAGAAAACCTTGACGAGAGATCAGCTCCACCAGCTTGCTAGGCAGAGCTTCATGGCGGCCCGCGAGATGACCCGCAGGGGCGCAGGCGGCACGGCCGCGTCCGGCGTGGTCTGCCAGGCCCTTGAGCGTTCGTGGGGCCCCCAGGACATGGAGCGGCTGCGGCTCACCTTTGTGAACCAGGCGAGGCTCGGCAACCCCGCAGGCCTGGCGGCACGGTATGAGAGCCA
>CAZNGL010000217.1:0-3191 GCA_964572405.1 uncultured Bacteriovoracaceae bacterium | reverse complement strand
CAGGCCACCTGGCCCATTATACATCACCCCGGCCACTGTCTCACGCTTAGAGGGGGCCACTATACTGCCCACGCAGTTGAAGTCCAGCACGAGGAACGGCTTCCTTCCCCCCAGGGTCTCCCTCATGACCGAGATGCCCCTCTGGCAGGCCGAGAACATCTTGTCCCGGTCCCGTCTTGTCACCCAGATCTTGTCCCCCTTCTTCATGGTCACCGGCAGCGAGATGGATCCATCCTCTTCATGGTACTTTGCCATGTAGCGGATGATGTACCGGTCGTAGGTCTCTGTGAAGTCGGGGTCCGCGGGCTGGCCGATGCAGAAGTGCAGGGACACCTTCCCGAAGTCCCGTATGAGGCGGTCTCCCACATACTCCTGGAGGACATCGACGACCGGGCGGCCGTCTATCTCGTAGAGCCTGTTGGCATGCACCCTGGTAACCTCCATTTCCAGGCCGATGGGCACGCACCCGTGGCTCACGTCGGTAACCAGGTCGAAGTCCCCGCTGAGCAGGGCACCGCTGACTCCCCCCTCGTAAATCCGCCAGTCGTGATACTGAAAGGTCCTGTCCCTGAGCAGGTTGTCGGCTGAAAGTCCACCGATGATGGGAAGATCCCTGCCCAGATGACGCTCCATCTCCGGGACGAGTTCGTCCATGACGACGTTCAGACCGCACGGGAACAGGAGCATGCACCGGGTATCGGCGCTTCGCCTGGCCGCCAGGGCCTGCCCCACGACCCGGCCCGCCTCGCGGGAAGGGGCGACGTCCGGATGTCCTGCCGTGTCCAGGCGGATCCTTTCATCGGCCATGACGAGTACCGCTACGCAGTGGTTGCTCTCATCCGTGAAGCCGGGAACGATGACTCCCTCACCGGAACATCCCACCATGGGGACCTCTCCGACGTTCCTCCGGATCTCCCCCAGGAGGAGATCCTGGGGATAGCCCACGGAAGAGAATACCATGCACGAACGGCATACCTGTCCCTGGATGCGTGACAGGGCGACGGATGAAGCCTCCTGAGCGGCCTTGAGAGGGTTCTTGGCAGTGCTGGAACCCACCCCGATCGTATCCATTGCGGAACCTCCGCACATCGAAAGATGCACTTTTCTTCTATATCGAACAAACCGGGTGATCCCTTGAGGGTACCCGACGCACAGCCGAGGGAGGTACGGGTGATCTCTGGAAGAGAACAAGGCATCCAGGAGTGGTGCGGGGGAAATTTGCTTTCTCAAAGACTCCAAGAAACATGGAGTGTGCAAGAAGTGGTCGGGAAGCGGGGATTTGAACCCCGGACCCCAGCGTCCCGAACGCTGTGCTCTACCAGGCTGAGCCACTTCCCGAAACCGACGACTATCTATAGAAAGATTGATTCATGAAGTCAAGAACCATCATCTCCTCTTGCGTTCGAAGGTGATGAACTCCTCCCGCACCACCCGGTTGTCCATCTGGTTGCGGATCTCGAGGGGGTACTCGCCCCGGTTGAAGGCGAAGAGGTCTCTCCCCAGCCGGTCGAAGGGTACGGTGAACTCCACCCTGAAGAAGAACTCGCTCTTGTCCCTGCCCGCCTGAAGGGTGTCGTTCCTGCCGCCGAAGCTGAAGACCAGGGGTTCGATGGGCTGGACCCGGGCGGTCATGGACAGGCCGCTCAGGTCGCCGCGGTCCCTGCCCGCATAGAAGTAGCCGCCCGGCCACAACGAGATGAACGGGGCATTGGGAATGGGTATGCCGACGGTGAAGTCCACCCCGGGCAGCGCCTCCTCGTGGTCCTCCTCGTCCGAGACGGGCAGATAGAGGTTCATGTGCGCCGAACCGTAGGAATGAAATGCCTCGATGCCCGTGCCGAAGCGCCTGTGGTCATTGTTCGAGGTGTAGTCGAAGAACACGTTCCAGCCGCCGATGACCTGTCCGCTCAACAGGGGGACTCTTCCCCCGATGCCCAGATCCAGGCCCGGCTTGCCGCCCCGCACCGTGGCCACCGGCTGGGTGAACACGGACATGGAGCCTGTCTGGGAGAGCAGCACAAAGGCGTCCGCGAAATAGCAGGGGTTCGAATCGTCGGAGACCTTGAGGCCGCCGCCCGCCCAGATGAAGTCTGGCCCTTCGGCATAGACAGTGCTCCCGGCCAGCAGAAATACGACAATGGAAATCCACCCCTTCATGTTCATTGCACACCTCCTGTTCAAATCTTCATTCCCTTCAATGGATGCCGCTCTGTCCGTTCCATTCTACCACACCTGCCTGATGCCCGCGCATATGTCCTCGGGCTTCATGATGGTCAGCGTCTCGTTGTGGAGCATGCCCATGTAGTTGATCTGGCTCGTTTCGAAGGGCGGAATGTTCACCCTGGGGCAGATCCTCAGATGCGGGGTGAAGAGGTCGTCGTCCAGGTGAAAGTACACCGACATGTTCAGGCTGACCATGTTCAGGGAATCGATGTAGCGCAGAACCTTGAGGATGCCGGAGACCATGTCCTGCAGGATCTCCCCCTTCATGTCCCCGGGCGCCTTCGCCTTGTGGAGGATGCCCACCACGTCGAAGATGCCCATGGGCGCGAACGCCACAACCCACGACAGCAGGTCCGAGGATGCGATGAGCCGCTCGCCCCGCCTGCGCTCCTCCTCCACCAGGTCCGGCCAGAAGTCCTCGCCGCTGTCGCTGCGGTACCGGCTCAGGGCCGGTATGGCGGCCGTGTAGTAATTGGTGGGCGTGCTGGATGCGGCGATCTGGAGATGCGGGTGCACGATGGACCCGCCGGCCTGGGGCATGTAGTTCCAGTTCAGAGACTGATACATCATGTCCGGCTGCTTGGACCTGACGTCCTCCAGGTAGTCGATGCAGCAGGCAAAGGCGTCGGCCAGCATGACGGGGGTGAACTCGTCCAGGCCCACGAAGTGCCGGTGCGACATGACGGTCACGGCACCGTTCTCGTCATAGGGAAAGGCATTGGGAACGCACAGGGCTTCACCACGGGCATAGCGCCCGCAGCTGGCAAGGTCCGGGTGGAACTTGGGTGTGACCTTGTCCACCACCTCGGGGCAGAAGGGACACAGCGGCCGGGAACTCTCGATGAGCCCCGTGAGGTCGGCCCGCTTCACCTCCCGCACCGGGAAGTCGAGGATACGGCTGGTATGTCCGGTCAGCGGATCGTACCTGACCTCGGAAAACCGCCTGACCTCTGCATACCCTTCCATGG
>CAZNGL010000216.1:0-3212 GCA_964572405.1 uncultured Bacteriovoracaceae bacterium | reverse complement strand
TGGAATGGACACATGTCATGGATGATGGAAAGGTAGTTCTCCTCGACATCGACGACACGCTCTACCCCAAGGGCGCAGGTCCCTTCTCGCAGGTGAACCGCAGGATCGACCAGTACGTGGTGTCCGCCTGCCGCGTGGACTACGACGGCGCCAGGGCCATCCGCAGGTCCTACATCAGCGAGTACGGCTCCACCCTGCAGGGGCTCATGGTCCACTACGGCATTGACCCCACCCACTATCTGAAGGATGTCCATGACGTGCCCGTGGAGAGCATGCTCACCAGGGACGACCGGCTCCGGGAGGCCCTTGCGGCGGTGCCGGGCAGCCTGGTGGCCTTCACGAACGGGTCCTACGCGTACGCAAGCCGGATCCTGCGGGCCCTGGGGATCGACGACATCGTCACGGACCTGTTCACCATCGAGTACATGGACTTCGTGCCCAAGCCCCTGCCCTGGGCCTACCGCAAGGTCATGCAGCAGTACGGGAGGACGCCGGCCGCCTACCTGGTGGTGGACGACAGCGTGGCCAATGTCCGCACCGCGGCCCGGCTGGGCATGGGGGCCCTCATCGTGGGGTCCGAGGACCCGGAAGGTTTTGTCTTGAGCATCCCCAGCATATATGAGATACCTCGGGTGGTCTGTCACTGACGGGCCGCGCGAGATCTCATGAAGGAGCTGGTATGGATGTGTTCGTCACCGGGGTCGCCGGATTCATAGGGTTCCACCTCGCACAGCGCCTGCTCGCCGAAGGACACCGGGTATCCGGCATGGACAACCTGAACCCGTACTACGACCCGGCTCTCAAGCGGGACCGCCTAAAGCTGCTCACGCCCCGTCACGGATTTTCCTTCGTCGAGCTCGACCTCGCGGACCGCGCCGGCATGGAGCAGGTGTTCGCCGAGAACCGGTTCGACGTGGTGGTGCACCTGGCCGCCCAGGCAGGTGTCCGCTACAGCATCGACAACCCCCACGCCTATGTGGATTCCAACCTCACCGGTTTCCTGCACATCCTGGAGGGCTGCCGGCACTCGGCCGTGGGCCACCTGGTCTTCGCGTCGTCGTCGTCCGTGTACGGCGCCAACGTGAAGATGCCGTTCTCTGTGCACGACAACGTGGACCACCCCATCTCGCTCTACGCGGCCACCAAGAAGGCCAACGAGCTCATGGCCCACACCTATGCGGCGCTCTACGGCATCCCCTGCACGGGCCTGCGGTTCTTCACGGTCTACGGGCCCTGGGGCAGGCCCGACATGGCGCTCTTCAAGTTCACCAGCGCCATCCTCGAGGGCAGGCCCATCGACATCTACAACCACGGCGACATGCAGCGCGATTTCACCTACATCGACGACATCGTCGAGGGGGTGTACCGGGTCATGGGGCACGTGCCCGGTCCGGACCCGGCCTGGAGCGGCGCCGCGCCGGACCCGGGGGTCAGCTTCGCCCCGTATCGCATCTTCAACATCGGGGGGTCCCACCCGGTGGGCCTCATGCACTTCATCGGGGTCCTGGAACGGGCGCTGGGAAGGGAGGCGGCCAAGAACATGCTGCCGCTGCAGCCCGGCGACGTGAAGGCGACGTGCGCGGACGCCCTCGACCTGGAGGAGGCCGTGGGGTTCAGGCCCCTGGTGCCGGTGGAGACGGGGATAGAGCGGTTCGTCGAGTGGTACCGGGCCTACTACCGGGTCTGATGCGCCTGCTTGAGGATGGTCTCCGAGGGCAGGTCCGCTTCCAGAATGAACTTCAGGATCTGGTCCTGGTAGCTCGCGGCGCCGCCTAAAAACTCGATGCCCACCTGCGTCTTGTCCAGCACGCTCTCGCTCCGCACCGACCGGACTACGCCCGAGGCCTTCACCGGCCCCTGGGGCAGGTTGATCCAGATGCTGGAGAGACTCATGCCCTCGATCAAGGGCGTCTTGTCGTTCAGGATCTCCACGCCCATGCCCTCGATGCTGATGTCCCACACGAAGACCTTGATCTTCTCCGTGCTGATGGGGTGGACGATGGTGGCGGTGATGGGCTCCGCGCCCGTGATCAGGTACCTGAGGACGCTGCGCCTGCTGATGTAGCGCACCGCGTCGGGCCATGTGGTCTCCAGGATGTTCTTGATGATGTCGTTGATCCTGGCCGTGAACAGCATGACGTCGATGCCCTTGAAGAGGTAGAAGGGGTACACCATGTCGATCTGTGGCTGGAAGGGGAGCCTCAGGTCGGAGATGCGAACGATGCGCAGCACCATGTTGTCCTGCTCGGGCCTGAGGTAGAAGAACTCCGCGGGGATGGCCTTCTGCCGGTGGATCATGAGCATGTCCCCGAAGCCGCGGGAGAGCGTCTTGATGTTGGTGAAGATCCGGTGGATCTGCTCCTTGTCGGTTATGATCCTGTTGCTGTCCGGCACGACCTCGTTGAGCTGGGCAAAGGCCTCGATGGGCGTGTCCGCCGGCGAGAAGTCGATACCCACGCGTGACGGGACGCCGGTCCCCAGGTATGCGATGCGGCCGGAGATGGCGGTGGCGATCACCTTCCCCTTCTTCTCCAGGGTCTCGATGTCGATCTGCGTCCCTTCGTGGAGGAGCGAGAATCCGTCCTTGACCAGGATCCCCATGCCCCCGATGGAGATGTCCACCACGGGGAACAGGAAGGTGTTCCCGCCGATCCTGGCCCGTGCCTGGAGTTCCTCCCACGCCTGGGTCTTCTTGCGTTTGCTCTCTCGCTTTTCCATCTAAGGCTCTCATCGGAAAGCTGAGCCGGAAAACTTTAGGGTTTGTCCGGGCCCTCCCGGGACCGGTGTGGGATAGATATATTCCTGTAAAATCAGCTGGATGGGCAGTGGCAGGGCAGGGGAGAGGGGCCACGCCCGGCACCTTGGGCAGGAAGTAAAAAAGAAAAAAACCCCCGGTGTGCACCGGGGGCGGGGTTCGCATCCTAGGGGCCGTGCCCCCGGGCGCAGGGTTCACTTACCCTTGTACACGGGGGTCCTCTTTTCCATGAACCCGGTCATGGTCTCGGCGAGGTCCTCGGAGGGCAGGATCATGGCGCTGCGGGCGGCCACGTATTCAAGCCCGTCGGCGATGCTCTTGCCCCGGCAGAAGTTGAGCACCTCCTTCGCCCCTTGGACGGCGAGCGGCGCCATCTTCGCGATCTCGTGGGCGAGATCCTCAGCGCCCTTCAGCAGGGCCTCACGGTCGGGGTACACCTCGTTGACCAGGTTCACCG
>CAZNGL010000215.1:0-3265 GCA_964572405.1 uncultured Bacteriovoracaceae bacterium | reverse complement strand
GAGCTGTGCGAAGCGGTGATGCCGAAGTCCTGGTTGATGGCCTGGAGGAGCTCGATGTCTGACAGGGCCGGGTTCAGGATGAGCGCGGTGCGCACGGTCCTTGGCAGGCTCGAGAGCAGCGCGCGGCAGATGGTCGTTTTGCCGGCCCCCACCTCGCCGGTGATCATGATGAAGCCCTTGCGCTGCTCGATGCCGTACCGCAGGTACGACAGTGCCTCGTCATGCGCCTTGGACAGGAACAGGAACTTCGGGTCCGGGGTCACGTTGAAGGGATTCTCCGATAATCCGAAAAACTGCTCGAACATGTGCGATCGTTTCCTGTCTCCCCGCCTACTTCAGGGGGATGGTCAAGGAGGTGGTGGTTCCCTGCCGCTCCACTTCCATCTGGACCGTGGTGCCGTTCTGCAGCTCCTGGTACGCATTCAGCGCATCCTGCGGCGTCTTGATGGGAACGCCGTTGACGGATTTGATGATGTCGCCGGAACGCATGCCGTGCTCGTATACCTGTGACCCCTCCACCACGTTGCTCACCCTGAACCCGTAGGGCTGCCCCCCCCGGTAATAGGGAACCACCCGTGCATTCCCGATGAGCTGGTCCATGTTCCTCATGGCCTGGGGGATGTCCCCGGCATTCGCCGTGCCCGCGAACCTCGGGCTCCTGGGCTCCCTCACCCTCGACGCCCTGGAGGCGAGGCCCGGAGACGACCTCGTCTCCTCCACCATGAGCATCTGCTGCTGGCCGTTCACCTCCATGACGACCTTGTTCCTGAAGATGGCGATGAGCGTGGCGCCCTTCACCTTCTCGCCGATCCGGAAGAGCTTCTGGTCGTTGGCCTCCTCGATGATGGCCCGGGCGATCTCGCTGGGGCCGGTGATGGTGCCCCGCAGTGCGATGCCGAGCTGGGCAAGGGGCCGTTCCTCATCCCCGGAAAGTGGCTTGCCGGCACCCGAGGATCGGGCCCTGGCCACCTTGAGGAGGTCGCGGTCCAGGATGACATTGTATTCGGCCTTGGTCCTGGGCCGCCTCTCCTTGTTGATCTTGGCGATCTCCACGGTCTTGAGGGGTTTGGGCGGCTCATAGATGATGTGTCCGATGACGTCGGTGATGACTCCTGCGATCACCCAGGCAAACAGGGTGCTCATCGCGAGGGCGGCAATCAGCTTGTAGCGTCTGTCCATCTCGCCTCTAGACCTTGTCGAATCCCGAGAACCTCATGCTGAAGCTCCCCCTGCCGCGGGTCAGAGACCGCAGGGCGGTCGAATAGCCGAAGGTGTTGGAGAGCGGGACATACGCCTTGATCTCGTGGTACTTCCCCTTGATGAGAACGCCCTCGATGCCCGCCTTCCGTGCAGACAGATCACCCACCACGTCTCCCACATAATCTTCCGGAGACAGCGCGTCAAGCTCCATGATGGGCTCGAGCTGTGCCACGCCGCCCTTCTTCAGGGCATCCTGCAGGGCCATCTGCGCAGCGATCTTGAGCCCCTGGCCCGTGGTCTTGTCCGTCACAACGACCCTCAGGACCTCCACCTCGATGTCCACAACCTCGTATCCGAACTCCGGATCGGCCAGGCACGCCTCTTCCAGGCCGTTCATGACGAACATCTTGAGCCCGTTGTCCAGGGCCTCGTCCACATGGAAGGTGTTGCCGCTCCCCCGCTTCGCGGGTTTCACCGAGAGTTCCACGTGGCCGTGATGGGCGGTCTCGCCGATGACCTTGTCGAAAACCTTCTCAGCCAGGGAGGGCTTGTCGATGGTGGAGCAGTACAGCACCTGGGGCTTACCCACGTTGATGTCCACCCCGAAGACTGTCCTGAACCTGTCCAGGGCGATCTCCAGGTGGAGCTCCCCCATGCCCGCCATGATGACCTGGCCGGTGTCCGGGTCTTCGTGGACCTTGATGGTGGGGTCCTCCTCCATGATCTTGCGCATGGCTTCCTGGAGCCGTTCGAGGGTCTCGGAGCTCTTGGGCTCGATGGCCACCGAGATCACCGGCTTCTGCACGTCTATGGCCTCAAGGACCAGGGACTCGTGGGCATCGGTCAGGGTGTCTCCGGTTACGGATTCCTTCAGGCCCACGGCGGCCACGATGTCGCCCGCGGACGCCTGGTCGATGCGCTGTTTGATGTGCGCATGCATGTCGAAGAGCCGGGCGATCTTCTCCGTCACGTCCCGGGTGGTGTTGTACACCTCGGCGCCCACGCGGAGCACGCCGGAGTAGATCCTCAGGTACACCATGCGCCTCCCCTCGTCCACGTACACCTTGAAGACATAGGCCACGAGCCCCCCCTTGGGGTCGGGCCTCACCGGGACCTCTTCCCGGGTCGTCTTCCGGTGCGCCATGATGGGTTTGACCTCCAGAGGCGATGGGAGGTAGTCGATGATGCCGTCGATGAGGGGCTGGATGCCCTTGTTCCTCAGGGCGGACCCGCAGAACACCGGCACCAGGTGCTCTTCCAGGGTGAGCCTGCGGATGGCCTGTCTGAGCTTCTTCTCTCCCACATCCACGCCTGCGAGGAAGAGTTCCATGACCTCGTCGTCGTAGTCCGAAATCCGTTCGATCATCCGCTCGCGGGCGGCCTGGGCCTCAGGGAGGCGGTCTTCGGGGATTGCAGACGACTCGAAGCTGGAACCCTGGGCATCTTCCCACACAAGGCGCTTCATGGTGACGAGATCGATGACCCCCCTGAAGGCATCCCCCTCGTAGTACGGGATCTGGACGGGCAGCGCCGTCACCTCCAGGCGCTTGGCCATCTGAGAGAGGACCGAGTCGAAGTCCGCGCCGATCCTGTCCAGTTTGTTGATGAAGGCCATGGCGGGGATGTGGTACTTCCGGCACTGCTGCCAGACCGTCTCGGTCTGGGCCTCGACGCCGCCCACGCCGCAGAGGATGACCACGGCGCCGTCGAGGACCCTGAGGCTCCGCTCCACCTCGATGGTGAAATCCACGTGGCCGGGGGTGTCGATGACATGGATCTCGTGGCTGTTCCACTCGCAGGTGGTGACCGCAGAGGTGATGGTGATGCCGCGCTCCTGCTCCTGGGGCATCCAGTCCATGGTGGCCTGGCCGTCGTGCACCTCGCCCATGCGGTGGATCTTCCCTGCATAGAAGAGCACGCGCTCGGTGACCGTGGTCTTGCCGGCGTCGATATGGGCGACAAAGCCCATGTTGCGCACTCTGGACAGGTTCTTAGCCTTCATTCTGGACGACCCCCACATCCTCCATTATACACAAAGATCCACATCGTATACATACTTCATTTC
>CAZNGL010000214.1:0-3378 GCA_964572405.1 uncultured Bacteriovoracaceae bacterium | reverse complement strand
CACACGGAGCACCCCCAGGAGAACGTGGCGGTGCTCGGCTACACCACCTGGCACCCGTCGCTCACGGTGACCCGCGTCATGCATTTCGTCACCGATATCGGGGGCTTCCTCTTCTCCTACGGCACCCTGGAGCACGGCCACGCCCTGGACTTCACCTATTTCTGGGGCGGGCGGTCGTCATGCAAGAAGTCTCTGCTGGTGCGGCACGGCGTGTTCAACCAACTCTTCCGCTTCGGGTCAGAGGACATCGAGCTGGGGTACCGCCTGTCCCGGCAGGGGCTCATCGTCATCTACAACCGGAACGCGAAGAGCTACATGATCCGGCCGCTCACCTACGACCAGTTCTGCCAGCGGTGCATCAAGCAGGGAAGGTCCCAGTACCACTTCAGCAGGATGCACCCCGACCCGGTGATCCAGAAGTACTGCATGGTGGACGACGTGGAGCGGAAGTGGGCCTTTGTCAGGCAGCGCCTCGACGAGAAGATGCAGCGCGCCAGGGACCTGGAAGGGACGCTCGAGGGCGAGCTCCCCCCTGCCAGGGAAAAGGCGCTGCTGAACGACCTGGGCAAGCTCTACTGGTGGACCTTCACGGCGCTGAAGATCAAGGGCGTCATGGAGGAGAAGGAGGCGGATCCGGATGCGACCCCTGCTCGGCCGGCCGGTCCTGCAGCCGCGGCCGTGTCCGGCAGGGACCTCGACCGTCTCGGCGCGCGGTGGAAAGACCGCCATCCCTCTCCCTACCGCCGGGGGAACGTGCTCGTCGTGGACCCCCTGCTCCCCATGTACGACCGGGCGTCGGGCTCGCTGCGGCTCTTCGAGATCGTCAAGGCCCTCATCCGGATGGGCTTCCACGTGACCTACATCGCCCGCAACGGCGAGCATGCGGCAACATACGTACCCACCCTGCAGGCCATGGGGGTTGAGGTGTACGCGGGCGACCCCACGGCACTCCAGGACATGGGCCTGGACATCATCGCGCCGCACCTCGACGTGGAAGGGATCCTCAAGGCGAAGCGCTTCGACTACGCCATCCTGTCCTTCTGGCACATCGCGGAACACTACCTGCCCCTGGTGAGGCGGCACAGCCCGCACACCCACGTCATCATCGACACGGTGGACATCCACTTCCTGCGGGAGTTCCGCGAGGCCGAGATGAAGAAGGACCCGCTCCTCCTGGAGGCGGCCCGCAGCAACAAGGAACGCGAACTGGCCGTGTACCGGAAGGGGGACAGACTCTGGGTGGTCACCGAGGACGACAGGAGAACCATCGAGGGCATCGTAAAGGCCCCCATCGACGTGGTGCCCAACATCCACAGAAAGGTGTCCTGGACCAAGGAGTACGACCAGACCAAAGACCTGCTCTTCGTGGGCAACTTCAACCACAAGCCCAACATCGATGCAGTGCTCTTCCTCCACAGGAAGATCTTCCCCCTCGTCAGCAGGAAGCTGCCGGACGCCAGGGTGTACATCGTGGGGAACAATCCGCCGGATGAGATCAGGCGCCTCCATTCGGACCGCTTCGTGGTGACGGGGTACGTGGAGGACCTGGAACCGTACCTCAGGGACGCCCGCATCTCCATCAACCCCCTGACCTACGGGGCGGGCATGAAGGGCAAGGTGGGGGAGGCCCTGTCCTGGGGTCTGCCGGTGGTGACCACCTCCATCGGGGCCGAGGGCATGGACCTGCAGGACGGCGAGACGGCCATGGTCGCCGACGACCCCAAGGCGTTCGCCCGGAAGGTCATCGACCTCTACCATGACCGCACCGCATGGGAACGTCTCTCGCGCAACGGCAGGCGCCACGTGGAGCAGCGGTGGTCGCCCGCGGCCATCCAGAAGAGGATCGACGCATCGTTCCTCCAGGCGCGACCCGTGTCTCTGGGGAACGTCTCCCTGATCCTCCTGGCGTCTCATCCCGGGCGGGATGTTGAGGATGCCGTCACCTCCCTCCACGCGTGCATCGATGCGCCGGGCGAGACCGTGGTGATCGCCGAAGGGTTCGACGATACCGCCTCCCGGGCCCTGCTGGAGCTGGAACACGCCCCTCACGGAGGCCGGACCGTACGGTCGCTGACGGCAAAGACCGGCTCGGAACCGGTCCCCCTGTGGAACAGGGCGCTGTCCCTGTGCGGCGGCGAGATCCTCGTCCTGTGCAGGGACTCGGCCACCCGGGCCACGGAGACGCTCAGCTCCCTGGTCTCGTATGCCCGGCGGCACCCCGAGACGGCGGTACTGACCCCCCGCCCCCCCCTGCTGCAGGATTCCCCCGCATTCCCGGGCATGGCAGGACGCGCGTCCGGAGCGCTGGCCTTCATGGTCGTACGGTCAGCAGTGGTCAAGGCCATCGGCGGCCTGGACGCGGGCATCCAAGACGACCACCTGGCATGGTGCGACTTCATCATGCGGGCATCCGACCAGGGGTTCCAGGCGGCCTGCCCCAGGGAGGAACCGCGGGTGGACGATCCGGCATGCACCCAGCAGCCCCCTTCCACGGCACCGACCATGGACTGGCAGTATTTCACGGACAAGTGGGGACTCCCCCCGGATGCATGCCCGGACACGGTCCTCACCCGCAGTGCAGGATCAACCGCTGCCTCCCCCTTCGAGCATTTCTCCTCCCTGGGAGAGCAGAACCCCGAGGGGTCGGCGGCTTCCCGGCCCGCTGCAGTCCCTGGAGCTGCAGGGGAACGGACGGGCGGGGCTCCTGCCGCGCTCACCTCCATCGTCATCCTGTGCTTCAACGGCCTGGACTATACCAGGCAATGCCTCGACAGCGTCGAGCGGTTCACCCCGGAGCCCCACGAGATCCTCATCGTGGACAACGGGTCCACCGACGGCACCCCCGGGTTCCTCAGGCAGTATGCCGCAAAACACGATGCAGTGACGCTCATCATGAACGATCGCAACATGGGATATGCGGCGGGGAACAATCAGGCCATCCGTGCGGCACGGGGAGAGTACGTGGTGCTCCTCAACAACGACGTGGTGGTCACCGACGGGTGGCTCGGCAGGATGATCGGCCACATGGAAGGGCGTGCGGACACCGGCATGGTGGGGCCGCTCACCAACTCAGTGTCCGGGGCCCAGCTCCTCACCGGCATCCCGTACGGCACCGACATGGACCGGATGCACGCCTTTGCCCGGGAGGTCCAGGGCAGGAACGCGGGACGGACGGAGCACTGCATGAGGCTCGTGGGATTCTGCCTCCTCATCAAGAGACAGGTACTCGACATCATCGGCGGCCTGGACGAGGGGTACCTGACGGGCAACTACGAAGACGACGACCTCTGCCTGCGGTCGTGCATCGCGGGCTTCCGGAACATCATAGCCAGGGACGTGTTCGTGCACCATTTCGGGTCCATGACCTTCAGGGTGAAT
>CAZNGL010000213.1:0-3424 GCA_964572405.1 uncultured Bacteriovoracaceae bacterium | reverse complement strand
GGCAGGTGCCCAAGGGCATGGTCTGGATGGCCTTCCACTTCCGGGAGGGCAATGCAAACTGGATCACCAACCCGGTGTTCGACCCCTTCACCCAGACCGCCGAGTACAAGGCGTGCGCGGTGAAGCTGGAGAAGATCTGAGATAGACATGTAAGTCCTGTACTCTCATGCGGCCCTCCCTGCCATGGGAAGGGCCGCCTTTTCTGTCTCCAGGGGCGTGGGGGATGCATTGTAATAGAGGTGGATATATGTCCAGACTCTCCAATAATGTCCCCTTTTAGCTCGATAGGAATGTCCCCTAGGGAGGGTTTTGGTAGAGTGGTCCCATGGATGGGCCATGGGGGCGATTTACCCCATCTGGTCCTGCGCGATGTACAGGGCAGAGAGCAGCATGGCCTGCCTGGCAGGGTCGATGATGGCGGAGCCTTCCGGTTTCAAGGGTTCTTTCCTGGCACTCATGCACAACCTCCTTCCAGCCATGACCTGCGTGAATGCACCACAGGCCTGAGAGAGCGGGTCATCCCGTCACGCAGGGGGAGAGCATTAAATAAGCCAAAATAAACATATCATAGAATCAATCATAATCAGCATGTTAGAAGTTCGAAAGTCATATTCGTCATGTGATTGGGGAAATAATCCCCCTGAGAAGGGGATATATTCTCCAATGCCGGAAAGGGTGTTTTGGGTGGTTGAGATCCTTCCCTTTTCTTGGAAGTGCTCTCCCCAGTGATGGGCGATAAAGAGCAATCTTTTTCCATGATAGAGGATGGTTTTTACACACCCAGGTGCTCACATGCTCAGAATCGATCACTAACCCATTACAAAGAGGGTATATTATGTTGATTTCCCCAAGGAATATTTTTTGCTATAAGTATTGAAGGATATATGGCTTGCCATGGATTGAATCATCGCATGATCATGAGCCAATCATGTAGGATACTGGAGGGTTCAGAATGAGAAGGATTATTATTGCTGCTGCGATACTGATGCTTTTATCACCATCCATCATTTATGCCGCAGAGCAAGACCAGAGCGGTTTGCCGATGTATGCCGACCGTAGCGATTCGTCACCGGGGGAGATAGGTCAGACAGAGATCCCCCTTGGAACGATACCGACCCAACACTCTACTGGCACGTACAGTATGGAGGCTGATCAGTTGTCACACGAGGAGATTTCCACAGCACCCCAGAAACGGGGTTTCCTGGATTTCTTCTCCTTTTTCAGGTTCAAGTCCTCTGCTGAGAAGACTGAAACTTTCAAGAAAGACAATGTTCCCGAGCTTTCCAACAAGCCGGACGCCACGTCCATGCCCATTGTTTCAGGCAGCGGCGATGCGGGGGGGGCAGTCATGTCTTCGGAAGAACTCGCCCATGATTCGCTTTCGTCGAATCCCCAGGCTTCGTCCCTCCTTGGACTGATCCCCTCTGATGATACCGCTCCCATGATGAACGCCGTCATGGCGAATAAGAACGCTTCGCCAGGGGAGCTCCATGGTGGTATAAAGTCAAACGGCAATGTCCGCGTCGATCAGCCCTCTGCTGACGAGATCTCCCACCAGGAACTGTCAATCTCGCTCCAGGACAAGGGCATGTTCAATCTTTACACCGTCAGCAAGGAGATGCCCTCGGAAAATCGTATGGCTACAGCCCCTGACGGGCAGACACTAGTTGCCCAGACCGATCCCGAGGAGCTTTCGCACCAAGCCCTTACCGCGGTCATTCAAAAGAACGAAACATTCTATATGGTCAAGACCAGCGGCGTGCTGCCCATCATGGACCAGAGCTTCCGCGACTTCATTGACTATGGTGGGTCAATTTCCTTCAGCGCAGGGAAACAGATCAAGGAAAAGCTTTCCATCACGCTGAACATGGACATTGTCATGATGACCGGTGACTGGTCCATCAAGGGCGATACTCAATCCATACAGGTGGCTGCGGAAGAGTGGTATCCCGGCTACTACCCCGGGGTGGACGTTGTCATCACCCCTGAAGATCTCCCGGACGAGAACCTGGGAACATCCTACCATGGCGAGGCAGAGGCTTTGGTCATCAATGCAGAATCCCTGAAAACCGTAGACATCCACACGGATATGTATCTCTTCCCGCTCTCCGTCAATGCACTCTACCGGTTTAAAACCGCTGACAGGATCAGTGCCTATGCGACGGGCGGCCTCGGGATCTGCGCTGCCATCCGCGACTGCAACTCCAAGGCGATCAAGGGGAAGTACTTCCTCGGCCCGGAATACAAGGCAACCCTCAACGACTCGCAGGCGGTGACAGGCATGCTCCTGAGCCTGGGTGCCGGGGTCAGTATCCCTGTCTATGACAAGCTCAAGTTTGTGGCTGAGGCCAGCACGACGCTGTATGACCTGAAGAGCTTCGACCCAATTCTGGAGATCTCCTTCACCAAACCCAACCCGGATTACTACCCCGGCTCCGATCTCACCAAGTGGAGCTACGAGGCGCCTCTGAAGATAGGCGTATTCAAGGAAGTATACGTCACCAATGTAGCTGTGGGCTTCGTCGTTCCGTTCTGAGCAGTGATGTTGGCCGGGAGGCAGAATCGTATCCAGGTCCAAGACACATTCATAGACACGATGGCGAACCAGGCCACGTGCACTGTGCTCTCCAGCAGGAGAAATGTTGAATTGAAGGTCAAGTTCGCCATGCACATACCCAAGGGCATGGTCTGAATGTCCTTTCCCTTGCGGGAGACAACGCCAACCGGATCACCAACCCCCTGTTCGATCCGTTCAAGCTCTGATGAAAGAGGGTGGGGCACCATACATGGTGCCCCACCCTCTGTTGGCTAAAGGTTGCTAAGCAGGATCATGCCTGCGTTCCTTCCTTCTTGTCCCGTTCCGCCAGCCACCGCGGGCAGTGGGTATTGCACCATGACCTGGTGACCTCGCCCGTGAACATGGCCGAGGCCGTGCCGGGGTTGCCGATGGTGCCCAGGTACATGTGCACCACGATGAAGGCGCCGAGCAGCACCACGGCCCCTGCGTGGGCCATGTAGGAGAGCCGCGCGATGATCACGGGTACGCTGAGCGGGTTCCACAGCCACATGATGAGGCCCGAGACCACGATGATGGCGCCGCACACGATGAGGATCCAGAAGAAGGCCTTCTGGCCCGCGTTGTATTTGTACACCGGGGGCAGGTCCTTGACCGGCCAGAGATAACCGCCGGCCTTGAGCACCCACTGGAGGTCCGCCTCCTCGAAGGAGCAGTCCTTCCTCCACAGGTACAGGGCGTACAGGATCATGCCCGCGAAGACCACGCCCGAGTAGATGTGCATGAGCTTGGTGGCATAGTAGCCGCCCAGGATGGTGGGGATGATGTCCCATGCCTGGAACTGGAGGCCGAGGCCGGTGAACAGGCAGAACAGGCAGCTCGCCGCCAGCACCCAGTGCACGATGCGCT
>CAZNGL010000212.1:0-3430 GCA_964572405.1 uncultured Bacteriovoracaceae bacterium | reverse complement strand
TATGGCACAGGGTTCACGGGACCAGCGGAAGAAGAAGGTGATCGAGGTGCTGAACAAGGCCCGCGCCATGGAACTGCAGGCCATCCACCAGTACATGAACCAGCACTACAACCTCGACGACAGGGACTACGGCGACCTCGCCGCCAAGGTGAAGCTCATCGCCATCGACGAGATGCGCCACGCCGAGATGTTCGCGGAGCGCATCAAGGAGCTGGGCGGCGAGCCCACCACCGATTCCGCCGGCAAGGTGGAGAAGGCCCAGAAGGTGGAGGTCATCTTCCCCTTTGACGCCGATCTCGAGGACGACACCATGGATGTGTACAACACTTTCGCCCAGGTCTGCAGGGAGAGCGGCGACAGCGTCAGCATGAAGCTCTTCGAGGCCATCATCGACGAGGAGCAGGCGCACTACAACTACTTCGACAACGTGGGCGAGCACATCAAGACGCTGGGGAGCGCGTACCTGTCCCAGATCGCCGGGACACCGGCGGACACCGGCGGGCCCTCCAAGGGGTTCGTCACGGGCCAGGCGGGCTGAGCCCCCGCACCCCGCCGCACCGGAGGCCGCTCCCGTGCCGGGCACCGGAGCCGCCGCCCGGCACGGGGATGCACATACATGAAAAGTCTCTTTGACACCGGGCGCCTCACCCCACTATAGTTCCGACCATGCACATCGAACGAGTCTCACTGCACCCGGAGCGCTACCCCACGAGGGAGTCCTACCCGTTCAACCTGCCCGTGTTCCATACGGGCGGACCGCTGGCCTTCGAGACGGCCATCACCTTCTTCATCGGTGAGAACGGCTCGGGCAAGTCAACGCTCCTGAAGGCCATCGCCCGGCGCTGCGCCATCTACATCTGGGAGGAGGAGCGGGGCCGCTTCGGCAACAACCCCTACGAGGAGGACCTGTTCAAGTACCTGGACGTGGCCTGGACCGGCGGCAGACGGCCGGGCATGTTCTTCTCGTCCGAGCGCTACCAGCACCTGGCCAAGATCATCGACGAGTGGGCCATCAGCGACCCCGGGGTGCTGGACTACTTCGGCGGCAAGTCGCTGCTCTCCCAGTCCCACGGCGAGTCCTTCATGTCGTACTTCCGGGCCCGCTACAGCCGCGAGGGGCTCTACTTCCTGGACGAGCCCGAGACCGCCCTTTCCCCCCGCAGGCAGATCGAGTTCGTGAGGCTCCTCATGGAGCAGGGCAAGGACGGCCACGCCCAGTTCGTCATCGCCACCCACTCCCCCATCCTGCTCAGCTGCCCGGGCGCTTCCATCGTGTCTTTCGACCGGAGCACCCTGAGACGGGTGGCGTACGAGGAGACCGACTACTACCTCATCTACCGGGACTTCCTGCTCCACCGCCAGCGGTACCTGGACCCGGCATGAGTCTTTCCCAGGGAGGATACCATGGGTGCTCAGTCCACACTGCGGGCCTTCGGGACAGGGGCGTTTCCCTGCATCGGAACGGCCGTGGTCCGGGACGCCTCCACCGGGCGCTGGCTGCTCTTCCGGGACCCCGTGGAGGTCGTCGCCGCGTGGACCACGGGCGAGGTGGCGCCCTGTCTCGACCATCTGGAGCGCAGGGTGGAACGGCACGGCCTGTACGCCGCGGGCATGGTCTCGTACGAGGCGGCCCCTGCCTTCGATAGGGCCCTGTCCGTGAGGGAGGCCCCGGGCTTCCCGCTCCTGTGGTTCGGCCTCTACGCAGGGCCCGGCGACATCGTGCCGGAGTGCGGCGCCGGTCATGCAGGCGAACAGGCCCCAGAGTGGACCGCGAGCGTCACCAGGCAGGGCTATGAGCGCGCCGTCGCCGCCGTCAAGGACCACCTCCGCGAGGGAACGAGCTACCAGGTCAACTACACGCTCCGCCTCGGGTCGACCTTCACCGGCTGCGCCTGGGAGTTCTTCCAGGCGCAGGCCACATCCCACGATCCACCCTATGGCGCATACCTCGACCTGGGCAGGTGGGCGGTGTGCAGCGCCTCGCCGGAGCTCTTCTTCACCCTCGTCAAGGACCGCATCACCTCGAAACCCATGAAGGGCACCGCGCCCAGGGGACTGACGCCGGAGCAGGACGTTCTCTTCGCCCGGCACCTGAGGGACTCGGAGAAGGAGCGCGCGGAGATCCTCATGATCACGGACATGGTGCGCAACGACCTGGGCCGCATCGCGGTCCCGGGCAGCGTCCATGTCCCTGAGCTGTTCTGCCTGGAGCGCTACTCCACGCTCTGGCAGATGACGTCCACCGTGGAGGCCCGCACCACGGCCTCCCTGGCCGAGGTGTTCGGCGCGCTCTTCCCCCCCGCCTCCATCACCGGAGCGCCCAAGGCGCGGACCATGGAGATCATCGCACACCTCGAGAATACGCCGCGCAGAGTGTACACGGGCGCAATCGGCCTCATGGCGCCGGGCCGCAGGGCGCAGTTCAACGTGGCCATCCGCACCCTGCTCGTGGACCGGGAGCGCGGGACTGCCGAGTACGGGGTGGGGGGTGGCATCGTGTGGGACTCGGACGCCGAGGCGGAATGGCGGGAGTGCATGATCAAGGCGAAGGTCCTCAAGGAGCCCGCGCGCGATTTCAGCCTCCTGGAGACCCTGCTGTGGACGCCGGAGACGGGGTGGTTCCTCGAGGCATACCACCTGCGGCGTCTCGCCCTCTCGGCGGGACACTTCGGGTTCCCCCTGGATGGACCTGCCCTGCGGCAGGACCTTGACCGTGCGGCCTCAGGCTTCCCCAGGCACCCCATGCGGGTGCGCGTACACCTCGCCGGGGATGGGTCCTTCAGCATCCAGGCCGAGGCCTTTGAGCCGCGGGGCGCCGCAGGCCCGGTGACGGTCGCCCTGGCACGCTCCCCGGTGGATGCCTCCGACCCCTCCCTCTACCACAAGACCACGCGGCGCGGCGCCTATGAGAAGGCGCTGAGGTCGTGCCCGGGATACGCCGATGTGCTCCTGTACAACGGGCGCGGCGAGGTCACGGAATCGACCATTGCCAACGTCCTGGCAAGGATCGGCGGCAGGCTCTGCACGCCCCCGGTGGACTGCGGCCTGCTTGCCGGGACCCTGCGGGCCTGGCTCCTCGAGGAAGGCTGCATTTCGGAGCGCGTCATCACCGTGGACGAGGTCCTGGCGTGTGACGAGGTATATCTCATGAACTCTGTGCGGGGCGTGTACCCCGTCACCGTGGAGGACGGCGCCCGGGCGGCAGTGGGCACCGCCGTGGCCTAGCGCCCGGCCCCCGGCAGGGCACTCCCCGGCATTCCTGTCAAAAAAACAGCCCCAGGCTCTGTGAGCCTGGGGCTGCCGAACTCTGCAGCTAAGCAAGTTTGGTTTCCTATCTGAGGCCCTCGGCCACCACCTCGGCGAGGTCCTTCACCGCGACCTTGTCCGCGTTCTTGTCCTTGAGGCCGTCGTCGAACATGGTCATGCAGTA
>CAZNGL010000211.1:0-3551 GCA_964572405.1 uncultured Bacteriovoracaceae bacterium | reverse complement strand
GGCGCAAGACCGCCATGGAGAACGCCCTGCTGCCGGGCAAGCTGGCCGACTGCCAGGAGCGGGATCCCGCGCTCTGCGAGCTCTACATCGTGGAGGGCGACTCTGCGGGCGGCAGCGCCAAACAGGGCCGCGACCGGAAGAACCAGGCCATCCTGCCGTTACGGGGAAAGATCCTGAACGTGGAGAAGGCCCGGGTGGACAAGATGCTCAGTAGCCAGGAGATCAAGAACCTGGTCACCGCGCTGGGCACGGGCATCGGGAACGACAACTTCGACGTGAGCAAGCTCCGCTACCACAAGATCGTCATCATGACGGACGCGGACGTGGACGGCGCGCACATCCGCACGCTGCTCCTCACCTTCTTCTTCCGGCAGATGCCCGAGGTCATCGAGCGGGGTCACCTCTACATCGCCCAGCCGCCGCTCTTCAAGCTTGCCAAGGGCAAGAAGGTGTCCTACGTGCTGAACGAGGAGGTCCTGGACGATTTCCTTCTGAAGAACATCACAAAAGACATCGTACTCAAGGGGGCCATCGAGATCACGGGCAGCGAGCTCGCGCGATACCTCAAGCTCATCAACCGTCGGAAGAACATCCTGACGAACTACGAGATGCGGCAGATGGACGAGCGCATCGTGCAGTCCGTGTCCTACCTTGACGAAGCCCTGCTCCACGGGCCCTTCGCGCCGGGGGTGGTGAGGGACGCCATCATGGGCGTGATCAGGGAATGGTTCCCCCACGTAGGTCCCGTGACGAGCGAGGTCTTCGAGGACCACATCGTATTCCAGTCTGTAAAGAACGGGATGCGCAAGCAAACGCCCGTGGACGCCAAGCTCATGGAGTCCAAGGGCTTCGAGGAGCTGCAGAAGATACACCACCAGCTCATCGCCGTGGGCAAGCCGCCCTTCATGGTCATCAAGGGCGAGGCGGCCTACGAGGTGGCGAACCTCAGGGAGGCGGCCGCGAAGATCTTCGAGGAAGCCCGGAAGGGCTATGCCATCCAGCGCTACAAGGGCCTGGGCGAGATGAACCCGGAGCAGCTCTGGGAGACCACCATGGACCCCGAGAAGCGGACCTTCCTCCAGGTGACCATCGACGACGCCCTGGAGACGGACCAGATCTTCTCCACCCTCATGGGAGACGACGTGGAGCCCAGGCGGGAGTTCATCGAGAAGAACGCGCTCAAGGTCTCAAACCTCGATATCTGATGCTGTGACGGCGCGAGAAAGCCAGCAAGGAGCTGTGATGAAGACGACAACGGTTGCCATTGACCAGGAGATGCGGCGCTCGTACCTGGACTATTCCATGAGCGTGATCATCGGCAGGGCCATCCCGGACGCACGGGACGGGCTCAAGCCGGTGCACCGGCGGATCCTCTTTGCCATGCAGGAGCTGGGGAACACCCATACCCGGCCGTACAAGAAATCCGCCCGCATTGTGGGCGACGTCATCGGTAAGTACCACCCCCACGGCGATCAGGCCGTGTACGACGCCATCGTGCGCATGGCGCAGGGATTTTCCATGCGCTACTGCCTGGTGGACGGCCAGGGCAACTTCGGGAGCGTTGACGGCGACCCAGCGGCCGCCATGCGGTACACCGAGGTGCGCATGGCGCGCATCGCCGAGGAGATGCTCGCGGACATCGACAAGGACACGGTGGATTTTCACCCGAACTACGACGAGTCCATGAGCGAGCCCGACGTGCTGCCGTCGCGGATCCCCGCCCTGCTGCTGAACGGGTCCGCGGGCATCGCGGTGGGCATGGCCACGAGCATCCCTCCGCACAACGCGGGGGAGCTCATGAACGCGCTCGTGGCACTCATCGACAGGCCGGACATCACTCTGCCCGAGGTCATGAAGATCGTGCCGGGCCCGGACTTCCCCACCGGGGGCATGATCTTCGAGAACGGCGAGATCGAGAAGGCGTATAGAACGGGCCGGGGCATCATCACGGTGCGCGGCAAGGTGGAGAGGGAGCAGGACGCGAACAAGGACCGGCTCGTCATCACCGAGATCCCGTACGCCGTGAACAAGGCCGACCTCGTGGAGCGCATCGCGATATTGGCCCAGGAGAAGAAGATCGACGGGATTGCGACCATCCGGGACGAGTCGGACAAGGACGGCATGCGCGTGGTGGTGGAGCTGCGGAAGGGGACACCCGCCGAGGTGATCGAGAACCAGCTCTACAAGCTCACCACGCTGCAGACCTCGTTCTCCATGAACATGCTGGCCATCCACAACGGCAGGCCCGCGGTCATGGGGCTCATCGACATGCTCCAGGCCTTCCTGGACTTCCGGGAGGAGGTGGTCACGAGGCGGAGCCTCTTCGAGCTGAAGAAGGCAAAGGACCGGCTGCATATTTTGGAGGGGCTGCTGAAAGCGCTCGAGCACATCGACGAGATCGTGGCCTTGATCAAGGCGTCTCCGGACGTGCAGACCGCCAGGACCAACCTCATGGAAAGATTTGAATTTTCCGAGGTGCAGGCCCAGGCCATCCTGGACATGCGGCTCCAGCGGCTCACCGGGCTGGAGCGGGAGAAGCTCGCGGACGAGCACGCTGCCCTGGTGAAGGAGATCAAGAGGCTTGAGCTCATCCTGTCGGACAGGAGAGAGCTTCTGAAGGTGATCCGGGGCGAGCTGCTGGAGATCAGGAACGCGTACACGGACGAGCGGCGCACCGTGATCCTGAAGGGGGCCATCGGCGAGTTCAACGTGGAGGATTTGATCCCGGACGAGAAGATGGTGGTCACCATCACCAAGAAGGGCTACATGAAGCGCACCGAGATCGACAAGTACCGCACCCAGAAGCGCGGCGGCGTGGGCGTCAAGGGCGCGGCAACCAGCGAGGACGACTTCATCGAGCACATCTTCGTGGCGAACAACCACACCTCCATCCTCTACTTCACCTCAAGGGGCAGGGTGTACCACACCAAGGTGTACGAGATCCCGGAACGGGACCGGGTATTGAAGGGCGTGCCCATCGTGAACATCAGGCCCATCCAGAAGGACGAGCGCATCTGCGCCATCCTGGTGGCGTCCGACCTGGAAGCGGAGGCCGAGGTGGTCATGGTGACCGCGCTCGGCACCATCAAAAGGACCGAGCTCAGGAACTTCCGGAACATCGTGCGCACGGGCATCATCGCGTGCACCCTGGAACAGGGGGACGAGGTGATCTCGGCCAGGCTCACCACGGGGAGCACGAAGATCGTGGTGGCCGCCAAATCGGGCAAGGCCATCATCTTCCCGGCCGACCAGGTCCGCGTCATGGGCAGGCAGGCGGCGGGCGTTCGGGCCATCAGGCTGGACGAGGGCGACGCGGTGGTGGGCATGGACGTCATCACCTCGGACGACGACATGGTGATCAACCTGACCGAGTACGGGTTCGGGAAGAAGACGCCCGTGGGCAAGTACCCGGTGCAGAACCGTGCCGGAAAGGGCGTGTACACGGTGCATATAACGAAAAAGACTGGTGATCTGATCGGCGTGAGGGTGGTGAAGGACACGGACGAGCTCATGATCATCTCGAGCTCGGGCCAGATCATCCGCATGCCCGT
>CAZNGL010000210.1:0-3555 GCA_964572405.1 uncultured Bacteriovoracaceae bacterium | reverse complement strand
GCGAGGTAAGAGCTCACCAGTTCCCCGGGTGACCGGGGAAGCTCGGCAAACCCCACCCGGAGCAAGACCAATAGAGGGGCTATAAGGATTGCCCGTCCCGCCCCCGGGTAGGTCGCTGGAGGCCCCGGGCAACCGGGGTCCTGGATGAATGATTACCGCCCGTCCCGCCCCTTGAGCGGGAGGGGAGACAGAACCCGGCTTACGCGCTGCTTCAGCCCGCCACACCACCCCTACGGGGTTGTCGGACAGGGGCCTCACATGGAGAAGAGATCGCGGTTCGAGCTGGGCCACCTCGAGAAGATCAGGAGGTCCATCTACGTGTTCCTCAGGGACCAGCTCGAGCACCGGCTCTGCCTCATCGCCCTGGAAGCACCCTACCGCCTCTGCCGGGTCAAGGACATGCCCTACCCCTACGTGGAACCGGGCGACCTGAAGCCCAAGAAGAAGGAGTTCACCAAGGACTCCTTCGTCGCCCAGCCCTTCTTCATCGTCTTCTGCGAGGACTCCATCGGCGAGGTGCACCAGAAGTATCTCAGGTTCTCCGACTCCAACAAGGTCCGCAAGGAGAACCTCCAGCTCATCCCGGACATACGGCTGCAGCGCTCCATGTACACCACCGCCCGCTTCTTCGAGCGCGACTCCTTCTTCGAGCTCCTGGACCAGCTCCTCGACGTGGACTACTGCCTCCTCATCCAGCGCGACATCCGCCACAGGAAGCAGCACCGCTACTGCCTCACCCACTTCCACGTGAAGATCGACTGGCCCATCGCGGACGCGGCCGAGAGCCTGGCACGGGAGCTCCGCTACATCTCCAAGAACCTCTACGAGAAGGGAGACCGCTACGCAGAGATCCTCCAGCAGAAACTCTTCGAGTACTACGGCTGCCACCACCAGGGCGCGGGTGGCAGGAGGTCCGCGGCGCTCATCGCGGCCCAGTACCTGAAGCAGTTCCCCTTCCTCTCCACGGTCTACGTGTCCAGCGCCGAGACCAGGACGCTCACCAGCTACTCCGAAAAGGGCATCGGGAGATACGCCATCATCCAGCTCGACAAGGCACACGCGAAATCAGTCATGGAGCAGGGCGGCGTCACCGAGTCGGGGTTCCGCCAGGGCTACGCCCTGGGGGAATCGGAGAATGCCTTTGATGTCATACTCCATGTGCGCTATGAGCACACCGAATGGGGCGAGCCCCCCGACGACGGCAGGCTGAGGATCCTCAGGCCGGACTACGCGTGGCTCATGGTGGACCGGGAACTGGTGCTCCCCAGGTCCGACGCGGTGAACTGCAGGCCACTTCAGGTGAAGTGGGTGTACCGGGGCTGAATCACCCCTTAGGAGGAGGTTTTCGTGGCGATCATCATCGACGGCAACGAGCTCTCGCGCAGGCAAAGAGAGATCACGGCGAAGGAGGCCCTCGCGTTCACGGAACTGGCGGGAAGGCCCCCCGGCCTCGCCGTGGTGCTGGTGGGCGAGGATCCGGCATCCGCCATCTACGTGAAGAACAAGAAGAAGGCCTGCGAGACTGCAGGCATCCGCTCCTTCGAATACCGCCTGGACACCGGCACCTCACGGGACGAGCTCCTGGGCCTGGTGCACCGGCTCAACGCGGACGCCCTGGTGGACGGCATCCTCGTGCAGCTGCCGTTGCCCGCCCACCTCGACAGCCAGGAGGTGCTGCTCGCCATCGACCCCGGCAAGGACGTGGACGGGTTCCACCCCTACAACATGGGCAGACTGCTCACGGGCGAACCGACGCTCGTTCCCTGCACCCCCGCGGGCATCATGTGCATGCTCCGCGAGCACGGCGTGTCGCTCAGGGGCAAGGACGCCGTGGTGGTGGGCAGGAGCAACATCGTGGGCAAGCCCATGGCGCTCCTGCTCATGATGGAGCACGCCACGGTGACCATCTGCCACTCGCGGACCGTGGGGCTGGACGCCAAGGTGGCAGCCGCCGACGTGGTGGTGGCGGCCATCGGCAGGGCCGAAATGATCCGGGGGGACTGGATCAAGCCAGGGGCCGTGGTGATCGATGTGGGCATGAACCGCACCGGCAGCGGGCTCAAGGGCGACGTACAGTTCGAGGAGGCGGCCAGGCGGGCATCCCTCATCACGCCGGTGCCGGGGGGCGTGGGGCCCATGACCATCACCATGCTCCTGGACAACACCCTGCGCGCGGCGAGGAGCCACGCGGGCTGAGGCCGGGCTTTCCCGGAGGATGCCTTCCAGGAGCTGGTCTTCCCCTCCAGAAGGCCTCCCCTGTTGCGCCGTTCTTCCGCGCGTGCTAAAGAGGGGGGCGTTCACCTTTTGCATGGTGATGAACTGTTGAGAGAGGTTTTTCATGCAGACCCCCCTGTACCACGAGCACGTGAAGTTGAACGCGAAAATGGTGGACTTCCACGGATGGGACATGCCCGTCTGGTACACGGGCATCAAGGAGGAACACCTCGCCACCAGGCGGCGCGCGGGCCTGTTCGATGTGAGCCACATGGGCGAAATCATGGTCTCGGGCGATGCCGCGGCCTCCTTCCTCGACCGCGTGCTCACCAGGAACATCGCGTCCATGGTCCGGGGCAAGGCGCTGTACTCCTTCCTCCTCAACGATGCAGGCGGCATCATCGACGACCTCATCGTGTACTGCCTGGAGCCGCTGACCGGCTACCTGCTCTGCGTGAACTCCTCCAACAGGGACAAGGATTACGCCTGGATGACGGGGCAGAATGCACAGCGCGCGCTCATCCGGGACGTGAGCGAGGCCTACTCGATGCTTGCCCTCCAGGGGCCTGCCGCCCCGGCAATCCTGCAGTCGTGCCTGGGGTTCGACGATACGGGCCTGCGGCCCTTTTCCTTCGCCGTTCAGGACACACAGGCCTACGGCGAGCTCATCATCTCCAAGACGGGATACACCGGGGCCGGAGGGGTGGAGATCTTCCTCGACGCCGGGGCCGCACCTGACCTGTGGCAGGCCTTCATCCGGGACGGGGCGACCCCATGCGGGCTGGGTGCGCGGGACACCCTGCGACTGGAGATGGGCTACCCCCTCCACGGCAACGACATCGACGAGGCGACCACTCCTTTGGAAGCGGGCCTGGACTTTGCCGTTGACCTGGGCAAGGGGGGCTTCATCGGAGAGCCGGCCCTGCGCGCACAGAAGGACCGCGGCCTCACCCGGCGGCTTGCGGGCCTCGTGGTGCTGGACAGGGGAGTCCCGCGGGAGCATTGCCGGTGCCTGAAGGACGGGAGAGCGGTGGGCACGGTGACCTCCGGGAGCATCTCCCCGGTGAGCGGGAAGGGGATCGCGCTCGCGTACGTGGATGCACGCATCAAAGACGGCGACGAGCTGTTCGTCGAGGTCAGGGACAGAACCCTGCGGTCCGTCCTCACGAAGCCGCCCTTCGTGCCGGGGACCCTGCAGGCATGAGACCATTGAACAAGAGAATGGGGGCATGACATGAACATTCCGGAAGGACTGCGGTACACCAGAGACCACGAGTGGGTCAGGGTCGAGGACGGAACCGTCCGCATGGGCATCACGGACTATGCCCAGCACGAGCTGGG
>CAZNGL010000209.1:0-3635 GCA_964572405.1 uncultured Bacteriovoracaceae bacterium | reverse complement strand
ATGTCGAGGGGGACCTTCCAGCGGATACCTTCAGAGAAGCAGGGCCTGATCCTCGATACCGCCATGCGCGAATTCGCTTCAAGGGGCTTCCACAAGGCAAACATCAACACCATCGCCGAGAAGGCGGGCATCTCCGTCGGCGCCATGTACAAGTACTTCTCCAGCAAGGAGGAGCTCTTCCTCGAGACCCTCCAGCTGGGCATCGGTTTCCTGAACGACACCTATGCCGCCGTCACCGGCTCGCCCGGAGACCCCTTCGAGAAGATCCGGGCCGTGTTCACGAACGCGCTCGCCCATGCGCGGGACAACCCCCAGGTCCTCCAGCTCTACCTCTCCCTCCTGTCGCCGAGCATGGACGACCTGGCGGGCTCGTATGCACGCACCATCGAGGAGGTGGGGCACACACACCTGAAGAAGATCGTGACGGACGGAATCCGCGACGGCTTCATCCGGGGCGACCTGGACCCGGACACCGCCATCCTCTTCCTCGACAACCACCTCATGATGTTCGTCTTCTCCCAGGTATCGGCCTACCTGAAGATCAGACAGGAGACCTTCCTCGAAGGACGCGTGAACCCGGAGCGCTTCATCGACGAGACGGTCCTGGTGTGCAGGAGGATGTTCGGCACGAACGAAACGACACAGCCGGGCACGACCCGCTCCGCCCGGGAAAAGGGGGTTTGAATGCCAGTATCCGCTGAAGAGATCAAGGGCTTGCAGAAGAAGGCGTGGGAGATCCGCAGGACCATCGTGGAGACCACCTTCACCTGCGGCGGGTCCCACATCGGGGGCTCGCTCTCGCAGACCGACGTGCTGGTGGCGCTCTACTACAAATACCTGAACGTCGACCCAGCTCGCCCCGACTGGGAGGACCGGGACCGGTTCATCCTGAGCAAGGGCCACGGCGGCATCGGCTGGGCCTCGGTGCTGGGAGACAAGGGGTACTTCGACAAGGCGCTCCTGAAGGATTTCAACAAGACGGGCTCCCCCTTCGGCATGCACCTGGACTCGCTGAAGGTCAAGGGGTGCGACGCGTCCACGGGTTCACTGGGCCACGGGCTCGCCATCGCCTGCGGGCTCGCCCTGGGCGCGCGGCTGAGGAACAAGTCCTTCAGGACCTACGTAATGATGGGTGACGGCGAGCTCTGCGAAGGCACGGTGTGGGAGGCGGCCATCCTGGCATGCCACCACAGGCTGGACAACCTCACCGCCTTCGTGGACCGGAACGGGCTCATGATCGACGGCCCCACCGAGAGCATCACCACCCTGGAGCCCCTGGACAGGAAGTTCCAGGCCTTCGGCTGGGAGACGGTGGCCATCGACGGCCACGACTTCGCGGCCATCGGTGACGCCGTCGAGAAGGCCTGGGCCATCAAGGGCAGGCCCACGGTCATCATCTGCAACACCGTGAAGGGCAAGTGCGTGGACATGATGGAGCACGTTCCCGAATGGCACTACGGAGGGCTGAACTCGGACCTGCGGGACAAGGCCCTGGCCTGCATCGACGCGCACTACACCTCACTGCTCGGGTAAGGGGGGGGGGACTCATGGCAGAAGGCATGACTTGGACGGTAACCGACGGCGACAAGCTCACCCAGGCGGAAATATACGGCGAGGTCCTCTCCCAGCTCGGAGACACCTACCCCGACCTCATCGCGCTCACCGCTGACCTGGCCACCTCCACCAAGATCGGCCGGTTCGGCAGGAAGTACCCGGAGCGGTTCATCAACGTGGGCATTGCGGAGAACTCCCTGTTCGGCATGGCCGCCGGCCTCGCCATGGCGGGGCTGAGGCCAGTGGTCTCCACCTTCGCGGTCTTCACCTCGCTCCGGAGCGCGGAGCAGGTCCGCACCGACATCTGCTACCAGAACCTGAACGTGAAGATCATCTCCACCCACGCGGGGATCTCCTTCGGCCAGGCGGGTTCCACCCACCACTGCACCGAGGACCTGGCCGTGATGCGCTCCTTCGCCAACATGACCGTCATCGCGCCGGCCGACGGTTTCGAGACGGGCAATGCCCTGGTGGCGGCACTCGACCGGCAGGGCCCGGTCTATATCCGCATCGGCAGAGGGTTCGAACCGCCGGTGTACAAGGACCAGAACTATCCCTTTGAGATCGGCAGGGCCATCACCATGCGCGAGGGTTCTGACGTCACGCTCATCGGGTGCGGCGTGGGGGTGCTCCAGGCCATGCGGGCCGCCGAGGTTCTCCAGGACCAGGGGCTGAGCGCCCGGGTGCTGAACATGCACACCGTCAAGCCCATCGACCGGGAGGCGGTCATCGCCGCGGTGAAGGAGACCCGCAGGATCGTCACCATCGAGGACCACAACATCTACGGCGGCCTGGGCACCGCGGTGGCCGAGGTCATCGTGGCCAGCGGCAAGGCTTGCGCCTTCCGGAAGCTGGGCGTGCCCGACTGCTTCTCCATCGTGGGCTACCCCGAGGACCTCTACCACCATTACGGCTTCGACGCCGACGGCATCGTGGCCACGGTGGGCGAGCTCATGCGCCTCGAGATCGAAGAGGACGAAGACTGGGAAGACGAGGTATAGGGGGGGCGGCCATGGCAGACAAGGACATGCTCATCAACCGTATCGTGCTCCGCTCCATCATGCCGCTCTTCAAGGTCCTCCACGAGGAGGATGACTCCCTGCTCAAGCACTTCCTCAGCCGCTTCGACGGGGTCATCCAGCTCATGGTGAAGGGAACGGACATCGGGGCCTACATCGAACTCAAGGACCGGGGGCTCTCCGTGGTCCAGGGGATCCACCGAAACCCGGACGTGCTGCTGCCCTTCAAGCACGTCAAGGGGATGAACGCCCTGTTCACCGGCGGCATACCGGTCTTCGGGGGTCTGCCCCGGGGGCTGATGAAGCTCGGGCTCATGGTCAAGTTCGTCACCCTGCTCCTGGGGCTCCTCATCCTCATGCCCAACATCCACCCCAAGGAGAGCGCCAAACGGCTGCTCAAGGTGAAGATGATCATGTACATGGTGACCAACGCGCTCAGCCAGCTCAACAAGGGCGGCGACGAGGACATGATGGCCTGGACCGCCAAGCAGCCGGACCGCATCTACCAGATGTCGGTCCAGCCGGAGGGTCCTGCCGCCTATCTGAGGGTCAAAGGCGGCAGGACCAAGTCCGGCAGGGGGCTCTACACGCGCAAGGCCCCCTTCGTGCACATGAAGTTCAACGGCATCGAAGGGGCGTACAGGGTTCTCGCCGAGGCCAAGGATACGGTGCGCGCCACGGCGGACGGCGACATCAGGCTGGAGGGCTCCCCGGAATATGCGGGCGCCATGGGCTCGTTCATGATCCGCATCCAGGACATGCTCATGCCCCCGGGGAAATAGGCGCGCCTGCGCCGCGGGAAAACGTGTGTGAAAAACCCCGCGGCGGGGACCGCGGGGTTGGTTGTCTTTGGAATACCGGGCAGCCCCGGGTGATCAGTCCTGTTTCCCGATGGACTTCAGGTCGAGGAGATTGATGTCGGTCTTGGGCTGATACTTCCTGATGAGCCCCGCGATGGCCTCGTTCACGAGCAGGGAGAGCTCCTTGCCCGTCAGGGCGGAGAGGACCGTCAGCGCCTTGGCGTGGCGTTCCTCGATGTAGTAGTTCCTCTTGATGAGCTTC
>CAZNGL010000208.1:0-3743 GCA_964572405.1 uncultured Bacteriovoracaceae bacterium | reverse complement strand
GGTAGCCGATCTCCAGGATGTCCACGATCTTGTCGTTGAGCCGGTCGTCGTGGAAGAGCATGCGCTCCCTGTGGAGCAGACTGCCGATGTTGAGCTTGAGCGCATTGGTGATCTCGCAGCAGATATGGTACTTGAGCTTGGGCATCCAGATCTTGAAGTCGGCGTCATGGATGAGCCGCGGGCACAGCAGGGTCTTGTGGCACACGCCCCTGTTCAGCCCCACCTTCACGTAGCTGTCCTCGTTGAAATCGATGACGGGTACCCCATGCCTGTGGCCCATGTCGTAGTACCCGGACTCCTTGAAGTTCAGCCGCGTGGGGATGGCAAACCCGCCGGATTCTCCCACCGCGAGGTCCGTGACCCCGGCAAAGGACCGCACCCGGTCCACCACGGTGCCCACCAGGTCGGGATGGGTGAAGGCGTGCCGCGAGTAATTTTTGTTGGCGAAGACCACGTTGGGTTTGATGAGCACCCTTCCCGCAGGACTGCGGTCAAGCATCTCGAAGCCCTCCTTCACCACCGCATCCATGGCCGCGCGGTCATACGACTCCACCCTGCGCAGCAGAACCCAGCGATCCGTTGTCATGGCTCCTCCCTTCCCGGTCCTTCCCGGCCGGGAATCCGGACACCCGTGCGGTCCCGGCTCATGATCCCTTCCTTTTCCGCGTCACCCAGATCACCACGTCCGACACCAGCCTCGTGAGCCGAGCGTTGGAGAGGCGGTGCAGGAGATAGAGGAAGCGGGTGGATGCCCCGGGTATGCACAGGTACTGCCCCCTTTCGACGGCCTTCACGATGGCTTCGGCCGCGAATTCAGGCGTGAGGAATCCTCCCAGGCTCTTCACGGCCCTGCCCTCCGGCGGCAGCGTCTTTGCCTCGTCGAGGTTCATGGGGGTGTCCACCTCCGGGGGGCAGACCACCGTGACCTTCATGCCCAGAGGCTTCAGCTCGTAGCGCAGGCTGTCGCACAACCCCAGGAGCGCGGCCTTGGAGGTGCCGTAGGCCGTGTAGCCGAACATCCCGAAGAGGCCCGCCGCAGAGGACAGGACCACCACATGGCCCTTCTTCGGCTTCATGGCTCCGAACAGGGTATGGATCATATTCCTGGTGCCGTAGAGGTTGACCTTCATGACCTCGTCGAACATGGCGTGGTCGATGTTCTCGAAGTGGTCCGCATACCTGTTGATGCCTGCGCTGTTCACGAGGATGTCGGGCGCTCCGTGGAGGGAGAGCGCGGTCTGCATTTTCCGCTGCACATCGGCGATGTCCGCCACATCCACGGAGAGCACCTCGATCTTCTGCTCAGGGCCGCGCCGCGACAGCTCCACCTGCTTCCTGGCCTCCTCCAGCTTCTGCGCGTTGCGCGCCATGAGGAGCAGGTTCGCGCCGCGGGAGGCGAAGATCTTCGCCATGGCGAGGCCTATCCCGCTGGAGCCCCCGGTGATGTAGATCAGTGCGCCTTCAAAGCTTCTCACGGTCGATCCTCCCTGCGTGCCTGCAAAGACATCCTGGCAACGTGCACAGTGGCGTCAGGATGAAAAAGTAACACTGTTGACCTTAAAAATCAAGGAAGCCCCGACATCGGTGTGCCGTCATGTGTAGGGACGGAGTACGTCCTGAAGGATCCGGTCCATGGCGCCGCGCAGGTCCCACACCTCCAGGGTGACCCGGCTGATGTACAGGGATACCATGCCGTGCAGGGTGCTCCAGAGATGGAGCAGCCGGTAGGGAACCTCGTCTTTGGCAATGCTCCCGTTATAGGAAGCCACCTCGGTGAGGATGGCCGTGCCTATCTCCGCCACCTGCAGGGCGACCCTGTTCTGCCTCTCGGCGACGGCCTCCATGGCGGTGCCCACGTAGTCGGAGTACTTCGGGGTGTCCATGCTGAACATGATGTTGTAGGAATGCCTGTGCTCGATGCCCCAGTACACATAGGCGTGCATGGCGGCTCGCAGCTTCTCCACCGGGTTGTCGGACGAGCGACAGGCCTGCCGGAACCGCTCCGTCAGGTCACCGAAGGCGTCGATGAGCGCCATGAGGTAGATCTCGTCCTTGTTCGCGTAGTAGTTGTAGATCGTCTTGGCCGTGACCCCGAGGCGCCTGGCGAGCTTGCGCATGCTCAGGCTGGCGTAGCCCTCATGGTTGATGATGGAGAGCGCCTCGCTGAGGATCCGTTCCCGCATGGCCTCCACGACCTGGGGCGGGGCTGGTGGTTTCGGCATGCCTGCCTCCTGTCAGGTCCTCCCCTTATACCTCTTCCCTGCACGGTTTCAAACCTTCTTTCCTCCCCTGCATGCCAATGAAATGACTTCCCTGTTGCCCGGAAATCCACTGAGCCCGGTTGATCTGCACAGCCCAGGTGTGGTATGTCTGTATTCATTGCATTGCTATGGCCCTCGTCCTGACAATGGAGGGATTTCCCGTGACCTATCTCGGCATCGATGTGGGCAGTTCGTACGTAAAGTTCTGGCAGGAAGACCCTGCCGGTCATGCCGTTGCATCCCTGAACATCCATCACCGGGGGTCGGTGCGGGACGTGGTGCTCGGAACAATCGAAAGCCTGCGCCCCGCCCCCTCATCCATCTGCATCTGCGGCCATGTGGGAGACAGCGGCCTGGACGGGTGGCACTCCGAGGGCCTGCTCGCGGAGATCGACTTCCTCCGGGCGCGCTACCCCCACCGCAGGCTCCTCATCCTCGGGGCTGAGAAGATCGAGTACGTCGAGTTCGACGGGAACGGCGGCATCCTGGTGTACCAGACGAATTCCGCGTGCGCGGCAGGCACCGGCTCCTTCCTCGACGAGCAGATGATCCGCCTGGGTCTCTGCTTCGACGACCTCGGCACGATCCCCATCGAAGAGGACGCGCCCACCGTGGCCACCCGCTGCGCGGTCTTTGCCAAGACCGACCTCGTCCACCTCCAGCAGGAGGGCCACTCGGCCTTTTCCATGTACAACGGCCTGTGCAAGGGGCTGGTCCTCTCGAGCCTCAAGAGCGTGTTCGGCGGCACACTTCCGGACGGCAGCGCCATGCTGGCCACCGGGGGTCTGCTGGAAAACCCCCACGTGCGGCATTTCCTCGCCCGGTCGCTCCCCCACATCACCCTGGCGGGAAAGCCCGCCTTCTCCAGGGCCAGGGGTCTCTGCATGAAGGCACGGACCGACGGATGCGGCGCCCAGTCCTTCCGTGCCGCCCTGGCGCAGGACCGCTCCATGCATGATCGGGGAGAGTCCCTGAAGGAGCTGGCTCTCGAGAGGAGCGCCTTCCCCTTCCACGACATGGTGCGCTCCCGCGACGGCCACGACAACGAGCTCTGGCACGATCTGCCCCGGGGCGCCCGCCTCGACTGCCTCCTGGGTGTGGACATCGGATCCACCTCCACCAAGGCGGTCCTGGTGGACGAAGACGGAAGGATCCGCCTGGACATCTACACCAGGACCGGGGGCAACCCCATCGAGGCGACCCGGAGGATCTTCGAGGGCATCCGCTCCATCGAGGACGAGCTCGGGTGTACGGTGAACGTCCGGTCATGCGGCACCACGGGCTCGGGCAGAAAGCTCGTGGGCGTCCTCGTGGGCGCTGACCTCGTGGTGAACGAGATCAGCGCCCACGCCCGGGGCGCCCTTACCCTTGACCCCGGCGTGCGCACCATCTTCGAGATCGGCGGCCAGGACGCCAAGTTCATCCGTCTGGAGGACGGCCGCATCGTGGACGTGAACATGAACTATGTCTGCGCCGCGGGCA
>CAZNGL010000207.1:0-3752 GCA_964572405.1 uncultured Bacteriovoracaceae bacterium | reverse complement strand
GAAGAGCAGGGAACATCCCTGTAGGGATTCTGTGCACCATGATTGAGATTCATGTACCACGAGACCCGGCCCCCTCCTTGGTTGAGGTCGTGGGGAGGGAGCCTCAAAACAAAGGCGTCATTCCCCAATGATGATGCCTTGAGGAAGATGCTGTATTTAGCCTTGAACAATATCGAGAAAAAATGGACAATGCCCCTTTGAGACTGGTCAGGTGCTATGAATCAGTTCCTGATCCTGTTCGGGGACAGGGTGCCCCTGGGGGCTAACTGATGAACGCCATTTACACTAAAGATCTGACACCCTCGGATATGGAGACCTCACAATCAGTTTTGAATATGGAATACTGCTGGAAGATGCCATCTGCGAGCGATGGAGAAGGCTCTTCCACGAAAAGGGAGCTTCCCGGGGACCGTAACACATGACAAGGAAGGATCGTCAGGCCGGCACAGCCCACATGGATATTCCTGCAAATGATTGCGGCAGAAATCGCTGGGAGAACTCCATGTACTGTATCATCCTGATTCTCCCCTTTCTCATGTTCTACAACATCACCCCTTTCCTCTCCCCATGGACCTTCGGCGGAGACTTCCTGCTTTTTGCCCTGCCCCAGCAGATCGAACTCATGTTCTCCCTCAGGACAGGTTCCTTCCCGCTCTATATCCCCGGGTTCGCCTGCGGGCAGTCCTCTGCCGCGCTGACCCTCGGGCAGCTTTACCACCCCATGGCCTGGATCTCATCGCTCATGCCCGGGTACTGGACCGGGCTGGCAGCGGACTGGAACGTCCTGTTCAGACTGCTCACCCTCGGGGCCGCCCAGGCTCTGCTCTACACCTTTCTGCGGCGGCTCGGCGCCGGCAGGACGGTCTGCTTCCTCCTGTCCTTTGTCACTGCATACAACCTGCAGCTGCTCAACGGATTCTACTTCGGTGCGTCTGCCGAAAGCTGGACCGGTCACCTCGTGCTCTGCGGCACCATCGGCCTGTACTATCTGAGCCCGGCAACGGTGGTCTGGCCCCTGGCTGTTGTCGGCTCCACCTACTGGCTCGTGTGCAGCGGCCACCCGCAGATGATGTATTACGGGCTCATCGGGGCCGCCCTGTTCACCCTTGTCCTGCCCTTCTTCTGTGCCGTCATGAAGGGAGGTGAAGCGGCCTCACGCAAGACGATCCTGACCTTCTGGACAAAGACCCTCCTGCTGTGCGGTGGAGGAATCTTCCTTTCCTCCGCATACCTGCTTCCCTACTACTTCGACTTCATGGCATCCAGCCATGGCCACGTGGGGCAGGACTATGCCTGGTCCAACATGTACCTGAACACCTTCGTCGGGACGATAAACGACTTCTTCCAGCCCCTGGACGGGGGCGCTGGCTTCGGCGGATCGTCGCTGGTCCTCGTGGCGGCAATCGTTCCCCTGCTCTCCCTGCTCCGGGTCAGGGTTCCCGCGGTGATCTCTATCGTATGGGTCCTGCTGCTGCTCCTGTTCCTGTCCATCCAGGGTGACAGGACCCCTGTCCACTACGTGCTCTGGAAGATCATGCCCTTCTCCTCGGGCATGAGGGTCCCCCAGCGCATGTCCATGATCATGCCCGTGTTCTTCATGCTGATCCTCGTATGGCTGCTCAAACCAGGGGGTAAGCCTGTCGGATCACTGAAGGCATGGGGCATGGGCATCCAACCGAACGCCCCCATGGTCGTCGGCCTGGCAGGGACGCTCTGCACCCTGATCTATGCCTTTCTTCCCGGGCGACTTGTGACGAATCCCTTCGAATTCAGCACCCGGATCACCCAGGCTATCCAGCCCGGAATCCTGACCCTTTACCTTGTAACCGGAATCGTGACCATGTCCCTATTCGTGCTCGCGTTTTCGTCTTCGAGGCTCCGCCGGGGTGCCGGTGTTGCGCTCTGCCTCTTGAGCATCGGCCAGGTCTTCCTGGTTCTGCACTATGGCATACCCTTTGAAAGAAAGACTTCCGCCCCCACATCCCACTTCCGGCAGATCGTGGACCAGAAGAGGATCACCCCCGACTACCAGTACCTCTCCGGCGAGGGCACATCCACGGCGGGCGTGCTCAGGCAGGCTGAACAGGCATACCTTGAACCCTTCCTGGGCGTGATCTACCGGGAACACATCCCTGCCGGAAGCCATGACGAGGCATATGCCAGGATGCAGGAAGGGCGCAGACCGGACCAGGTTGTGATCGAGGGCTATCATGATTCGCCCTCCCTCCTGCCGGGGAACGACGACCCTTCCTCCTGGCACAAGGCCTCAGTGAGGTTGACCTACAACTCCTATAACCGCCTGGTCTTTGCCGCATCGTCCCCGGCCGGTGGTTTCTTCGGCCTGTCCTACCCCTACACCGGCCACTGGAAGGCCTTTGTCAACGACCAGGAAGTTCCCGTGTACCGGGCAAACGGCAATGCCCACGCGGTGGATCTGCCCGCCGGCAAGTCCCGGGTGGAGTTCAGGTACTGGAGCGACGCAGTGTGGTATGGCATGATCCTGTCCTGCTCCGCCCTGGCGATCATCGGTTTCGTCTTCATCCGGATGTTCCCTTCCCGCAGGGCAGGCTACGTCTTCTGGATTCTATGCCTGGCGGCTGGCATGGGCATCTTCGGCTTCTGGTACCAGAGCTTGTATCGGGGAGAAAACCTCGAGACTGCGTATTTCTGGAAGCCAGGACCCGTGGAAGCCAGGACCAGCATCGCCTATGGCAGGAGGACCCAGCGCAGTCCCAACGAGCACTTCGACTACCTGGTGCAGTATCCCTACCTCTTTGCCGGGGGCAGGGCCGTGGACGGAGACCGGTCCCCCCATTCGGGGTTCATCACCGGGCTGCAGGAGGGCCCCTGGTGGCAGGTGGACCTGCACAAGCCGGAGAGGATAGGGTCCGTGGTGCTCCACGAGTCAGACAACAGGTATTTCTCAGGCGACGCCTGGAACGTGCGGCCCCTCATGCTGCTCTTCTCCAATGACGGAGAGAACTGGAACGGCACCACCTTCACGCATCCAGGACCCAGGATCGACATCTCCCTGCCAGGCCCGGTCACGGCGCGCTACGTGATGATCCGATCTGCCGGGACCTGCAGGTTGTCCTTCGACGAGGTGGAGGTACTCCCCCCCGAGTGACCCTACCCCTGGTAGAATCGCTTCACCTCTTCGGCTACAGTACGGACCGTATCGTTGTCCATTTCGAAATAGAGCGGCAGCCTCAGCAGGCGCTCGCTCGTCGAGTCCGTCACCTCCATGCTCCCGACGGTCCTGCCGAACCTTTTCCCCGCAGGTGAGGAGTGGAGCGGAATGTAGTGGAACACGGAGTGGATGCCCTTGCCGCGGAGGTGCGCGATGAGCCTCGTGCGCTCATCCAGGGAACCGGTGACAATGGAGAAGATGTGGCCGTTGGAGGCACCCTCGTGGGAACGATCCGGGAGCCGGATGCATCCCCTTTCCGCAAGGGGCTCCAGCATGTTCCAGTAGGTCTCGAAGAGCGTGCGGCGCTTCGCCACGATGAGCTCCGCCTGTTCCATCTGGGCGTACAGGAAGGCGCCGATGAGCTCGCTGGGCAGGTATGACGACCCGATGTCCACCCAGCTGTATTTGTCCACCTCCCCCCGGAAGAACCTGGCACGGTCGGTACCCTTTTCCCGGATGACCTCGGCCCTCCGGGTGAACTGCCCGTCATTCACCAGAAGCGCCCCGCCCTCGCCGCTGATGATGTTCTTGGTCTCGTGGAAGCTCAGGCACCCGAGGTGCC
>CAZNGL010000206.1:0-3832 GCA_964572405.1 uncultured Bacteriovoracaceae bacterium | reverse complement strand
GCTGGTGAACCTGGGCAGGATAGGCCTCGAGGTGGAAGAGGTGGCGGAGATCGACATCAACCCCATGATCATCCACGAGGACATGCCCATCGCCGTGGACGCCCTGGTGGTGCTGAGGAACCCCAAAGCCTCCTAGCACGATGTCCCTGCTCCCCGAGCACGCGCTCTTCATGGCGCCCATGGTGGACCTGAGCCATGTGGCCTATCAGGAGCTCGTACGTTCCTTCACGGGCTGTGACCTGGTCTACTCCGAGATGCTCAACGCCCGCATCGTGCCCGACGAGAACCCCAGGACCTCGGTGTACCTGAAGTGGACCAGGCTCGACGACCTCATCGTCCAGATCGCGGGTAACGACCCGGCAAGGATGAGAGACTCCGCCGCCAGGCTGGATGCGTTGTCCCCCTTCGGGATCGACGTGAACATGGGATGCTGGCTCAAGAAGGTCACCTGCCACGGCTGGGGGGCGGGCCTCATGAGGGACGCATCCAGGGCCAGGACGGTTATGGAGGCGGTCCGGAAGGTTGTGAACAGGCCACTGTCCGTGAAGATGAGGATCGGCTACTCCCCGGACAGGCAGGCCATGCTGGACTTCGCGGACATGCTCGTGGACGCGGGCGTCGATTTCCTGGTGCTCCACGCCCGGACCGTCCAGGACGGCATGTCACGCAGGGCCCGGTGGGAGTACATCGCCGCGCTGAAGGAGCATGTGAAGGTGCCGGTGGTGGGCAACGGCGACGTGGTGTCACCGGCGGACGCCCTGGACATGTTCCAAAAGACCGGCTGCGACGGGGTCATGGTGGGCAGGCAGGCCCTCGTGAGGCCGTGGATCTTCCGGGACACCAGGGCCCTGATCGCCGGGCAGGAGTCTCCCGCTCCACCGGACCTCAAGGGTGTGATGCTCCGCCTGCTGGACCTCCTCACCGCGCACTTCCCCCCCGACGTGGCCCTCAAGCGCTTCAAGGCGGCCATGGTCTGGCTGTCCCAGAACCTGGCCTTCGGCCATCACCTCGCCAAGGGCGTGGGCAGGGAGAAGACCCTGGACGGGGCCCGGGCCTGCATCGAAGATGCCTTCGCACGGGGCATCACCTGATCGGCCTTGAATTTTTCACCCAGGAATGTATAACGGGGCTGCACGGCGCATGCCCCTGCGCCGGTGCGCACTTTCCCCTTTCAGGCAAGGAGTGATGCATGAAACAGATCGACCTGATGAAAGAGCTCCACACCCCTTCGGACAAGAAGATCGTCATGCTCGTGATGGACGGCCTGGGGGGGCTCCCCGACGCAAGCGGCATGACCGAGCTGGAGGCGGCCCTCACCCCCAACCTGGACAGGCTCGCGGGTGAGTCCATCTGCGGGCTCTCCACGCCCATCGCGCCCGGCATCACCCCGGGCAGCGGCCCCGGCCACCTGGGGCTTTTCGGCTACGAGCCGCTCCAATACCAGATCGGCAGGGGCGTGCTGGAGGCGCTGGGCATCGGGCTCACTCTTACCCCGCAAAGCCTGGCGGCGCGAGGAAATTTCTGCACCCTGGATCCGGAAAGCGGCGTGATCACCGACCGCAGGGCGGGCAGGATCCCCACCCAGAAGTGCGCGGAGCTCGTGCAAAAGCTCAAACCCATCACCCTGGACGGGGTGAAGGTGGTGGTGGAGCCGGTGAAGGACTACCGGTTCGCCCTGATTCTCGAAGGCGAAGGTCTCCAGGACGGCCTCAGCGAGACCGACCCCCAGAAGACCGGGCTCAAGCCCCTGCCGGTGGAACCCCTGCAGCCCGGGGCGAAGAAGAGCGCCGGGCTCCTGAACGCCTGGATCGCGAAGGCCTTCGAGGTGCTCAAGGGCGAGTCGCCGGCCAACGGGTGCACCCTCCGGGGCATCGCCAGGGATCCGGGTCTGCCGGGCTACAGGGAGGTCTACGGCCTGAATGCCTGCGCCATCGCCACCTATCCCATGTACAAGGGTCTTGCCCGGCTGGTGGGCATGGACGTGCTGGAGGCGGGCGACACCATTGCCAGCGAGGTGAAAGCGCTCCGCGAGGCGTGGGACCGCTACGACTTCTTCTTCTTCCACGTGAAAAAGACCGACTCGGCGGGCGAGGACGGCAACTTCGCGGCCAAGGTCAAGGTCATCGAGGAGACCGATGCCATCATCCCGGAGATCCTGGCGCTCAAGCCCAATGTCCTTGTCATCACCGGGGACCATTCCACGCCAGCCCTCCAGAAGTCACACTCCTGGCACGAGCTCCCGGTGCTCTTCCACGCGGACAACATCCGCACCGACGCGGTGACCTCCTTCGGCGAGCGGGCGTGCATGGCGGGCGGACTCGGGCACATCCGGCACGTGGACCTCATGCCGCTGGCCATGGCCCATGCGGACAGGCTCACCAAGTACGGTGCCTAGGGAGAGGAGGAGAAGACGGTGAACACGAAGACCCGGGTCGCCATCATCTTCGGCGGCGTCTCCACCGAGCACGACGTGTCCGTGGTTTCAGCCTCGTCCATCGTGCGGAGCATCGACGCGGACAGGTTCGAGACGGTGCTCGTGGGCATCGACAAGGACGGCAGGTGGCTCCTGGGTGACGGCGCCTTCGATGCCCTGAGGAACGGGAACTCCCCGGCAGTGGAGCCGGTGATCCTCTCCACGGACCCCCAGACCCGGGGCTTCCTCCACCTGGGATCCTCTCGCCTGACCCCGGTGGATGTCATCTTCCCGGTGCTCCACGGTCCCCGCGGGGAGGACGGCACGATCCAGGGGCTCTTTGAACTAGCCGATATCGCCTACGTGGGGTGCGACACCATGGCCTCGGCCATCGCCATGGACAAGGACATGACCAAGAGGGTCCTTGCCCAGCACGGCATCCCGGTGGCCAAGGGCACGTGCGTGACCCGGTGGATGTGGGACACCGACCGGGACGAGGTCCTCAGGGAGATCGCGGACACCCTTCCCCTGCCCCTGTTCATCAAGCCCGCCACCATGGGTTCCAGCATCGGCGTGACCAAGGCGGCGGACATGGAGGCCGTGGCCAGGGGGCTGGAGTACGGTCTGGGCTTTTCCACCAAGGCCGTGGTGGAGCAGTCGGTGGAAGGGGCGCTGGAGGTGGAGATCGCGGTGCTCGGCAACAACGAGCCCCAGGCCTCCGTGCCCGGCCAGGTCATCCCCAGCGGCGAGTTCTACGACTTCAACGCCAAGTATGTGGACAATGCCAGCGAGCTCATCATCCCGGCGAGGATCGGCAAGGTGATCGCCGAGGAGATGCAGTTCGCCGCAGTGGACGCCTTCGTGGCCATCGGCGGTTCCGGCATGGCGCGCATCGACTTCCTCGTGTCCGCCGACAGGAAATCCTTCTTCCTCAACGAGATCAACCCCATCCCGGGATTCACGGGCATCTCCATGTACCCCAAGCTCTGGGAGGCCACGGGCCTACCCTACGGCGAGCTCATCACCAAACTCATCGAACTCGCCCTCATGCGCTTCGAGGTGAACCAGTCGCTGACCAGGACCATTGTCCTGGAAAAAAGGCTCGGGGTATAGGGCAGGCGCCGGCCCTGAGAAGGCCGATCCCTACCTGAGGGGGACCCTCACGGAGAGCCCGTACACGGTCTCCTTCTCGCCCCGGGGCGTGGTGTACGAGTAGAACATGGGAGAGATCTCGTAGATCCCGAAGGCGACCCCGCAGAACAGCCCGATGGCAGCCCCCTGGTAGATCCTGTCGTAGTGGTCGCTGGGGTGGTCCATGAAGGCCAGGGTGGCCGCCCCCAGCAGGGTCCCGATGCCCGCCCCCCACAGGCCGTCGATGAGGACCACCTCCAGGGAGGAGGAAGACGCGGCGCAGGACTC
>CAZNGL010000205.1:0-3905 GCA_964572405.1 uncultured Bacteriovoracaceae bacterium | reverse complement strand
ATGAGCTGCACGTTCACGTGCACCGTGCCCTCGAGCTTGGAGGGTCCCCGCACGTCGGCCGCGGCCATGTGGAAGTAGGTGTCCTTCTCGAAGCCCTTGGCCGCGATGACATCCCAGAGCAGGTTGATGACGTCCTCGCTCTGCAGGGTCACCTTCATCTTGCTCGTGGGGTTGTAGAGCAGGTAGCGCCGGTCATTGGCTGTGGCGTTCCTGAAGTAGTCCGTGGCGCGGCGCTGGTACATCTTCATGGCCACGAGCCTGAGCCATGCGTCCATGAAGTTCTTGCGCACGTGCGGCATGTCGGTGACCTTCATGCCGTAGAGGATGCGGTTGGAGGCGTGGGTGATGGCCTCGTAGAAGCAGTGCTCGGCCACGCCTATGGAGGCCGGCCCGATGTTGAACTTGCCGATGTTCACCGTGTTCAGAGCCGAGTCCCATGCGTGCGGGCCCCGGGAAAGGATGTCGTCGGCGGTGATGGGGTAGTCGTGGAGCGCGAAGTTGGACACGTACTCCTGGTGGCTGATGACGTTCTTCTTCAGCTCGTAGGCCTTGTGGCGGTAGTTGGTGACGAAGAAGGTGTAGTCGTCCGTACCGTCCTTGACCTTGCCCAGGGTGGACACCATCTCGGCCTCGTTGCCGTTGCCGATGTAGTACTTCTCGCCGTTGGCCACGAACGTACCGTCGCCCTTGGGGGTCAGCGTGGTCTCGGTGGAGTAGATGTCCGCGCCGTGGGTGCGCTCGGACAGGCCGAAGGCGAAGATGGCCCCGCCCCTGAGCAGCTCTGCGGCCCTCTGCTTTGCCTTCTCGTTCGTACCCATCCAGATGGGGCCCAGGCCCAGGATGGTCACCTGGAAGCAGTACCAGTAGCCCAGCCCGTAGAAGGCGAGCAGCTCGGAGTACTCGGAGTTGCGCGCCGTGTCCCAGCGGGCGTCCGGGTCGCCGCCCGCGTACTTCTTGGGCGTAAGCAGCTTGAAGAAGATCCGCTCCCGGGCGAGGAAATCGATGAACTCGCGGTACCAGATCGTCCTGTGGTAGTCATCGAGCAGCCTCTCTTTCCCCATGTTCTCGAAGAAGGCTATGGTCTTGTCCATGATGGCCTTGGACCCTTCGTCGGCCATGAGGCTCTTGTACTTCTTTGGCTGGATCAGATAATTCATATCACTCTCCTTTTCTCGGTTCTTGACGGATTCACGAAACCCAAAGGCACCCGTGATCCCCTGCGGCCACAGGGGAAAACGGAACCTTCTTTTCATACACGATCGTGCCGCAAAAGAAAACGTCTTTTGTGAAACGATCGTTCACGGTACTTTTACACGGCAAGCGCTCTCAGACGTTCACCGGCAATGTCGCGGGGATCAGGAGCCCAGCCTCGAAGGCCTGCCTCTCCAGGTCCTCCCGGAAGTCCGGGTGCGCAATGGAGATCATGGCCTTGACCCTGTCCGGGATGGATCTCATATACAGGTCCGCCACGCCGTACTCGGTGACGATGTACATGGCGTCGGACCGGGGCGTGGTCACCACGGTGCCCGGCGAGAAGTTCAGCACGATCCTCGACATGAGGGACCCGTCCCTGTTCTTTCCCGTGGAGTTCAGGGCGATGAACGACTTGCCGCCCCTCGAGGCGATGGCCCCGCGGACGAAGTCCGCCTGGCCCCCCGTGGCGCTGTACTGTGAGTGACCGATGGTCTCTGACGCGATCTGTCCCGTGAGGTCCACGGTGAGCGCTGAATTGATGGAGCACAGGTTGTCGTGACGCCTGATGGTGTCGTAGTGGTTCGCGATCTGAATGGGCATGGACAGGATGGCGGGGTTATCGTCGCAGAAGTCCAGGAGCCTCTTGGTGCCGATGATCAGTCCGCCCACTCCGATCTTGTCCCGGAAGATGGTCTTCTTCGTCCCGGTGATCACCCCGAGTTCTGTCAGTTCCGCTACCGCGTCGGAAAGGATCTCCGCATGTACACCCAAGTCCTTCTTCTCGTGGAGGAAGTAGGCAACGGCATTGGGGATGCCCCCGATACCCAGCTGGATGGTGGCACCGTCAGTGATGCGTTCTGCGATGAACTCGCCGATCTTCTTCTCCACGTCCGTTATCTCGATCTCGGGCACGACGGGGAGATCATGGTCCTTTTCCACGATGAAGTCCACCTGACTCACGTGAACCACGTTCTCGATGCCATGGATCCACGGGGTCTTGCTGTTCACCTGGGCGATGACCTTCCTGCACTTTCTCGCAGCGTAGTTGCCATATGCCACACCGCAGGGGCCGTAATTCATGAAGCCGCGATCGTCGGGGGGAGTCACCTCGATCATGGCCACATCGTGTGCCTGGGCGCGGTCCAGCGCTTTATATGCCTTGGAAAGGTGCATGGGAAAGGGCACCACGTTACCCTGGGGCATGAACATCCTCTCCAGCGGCCCGCAGTAGCCGCTGTAGTACGTGATCTTGCCGACATAGTCGCCTCCCAGGAACGCAAAGGGGTATATCAGGAGGTTGCTGGCGATCTTCACCTTCTGAATCTCATCCTTGCGGGCTGCCAGCGCATTCAGGATGTCTATGGGTGCACTGTTGACTGGCGGGACGATGATCCAATCGCCTGATTGCACCTGAGCTGCGGCCTCTTCGGCCGTCACGAGCTTGTTCTTGTAGTCTTCCCTCCATCCCTTCTGTGATGTCCGTGCCGCCATGGTGTCCTCCTTGGGTGCATGTGATGATCTGCTCGGGAAACGCAGAATCTGTGCCATACCAAAGACACTCTCAACATGACGATTTCGTTTGCGATACCTGCCGGCCTCCAGGAAAACTGCCCATATTTCGTCATCATCTGCCCAAATATTGGCTTGCCTCCGGAAAGAAAGGGGTTTACCCTGGAAGAGCGCCCGGGGGGTGCACCATGACAGACCTGAAAAACCGACACTGGCAGGCCCTGGCACTGCTCAGGGCCATCGGGGAGCCCATGGAGTCCGACATCGTGTCAACCCTTGTCCCGCTGGCCCCTCCGGATCTGCAGGACTTCCTGCGCACCGGGTTCGACACGGGTCTCGTGCTCGTCCATTCCGACGGCCGCATCGCCCTGGCACGGGACCTGCCCCACGAGGTCGTCCGGAAGCTGACCCGTATCACCACCAGGGAGCACCTCCTGGCCCTGATCGAGAAGATACGCCGGCTCGGCCTGCAGGAGAACCTCTCCGGCCGCTCGTTCGTCGCGCTCCTGGTGAAATCCGGCCGTGACCACGATGCAGCCGTGTTCGCCGGGGAGTCGGCCCGGAGGTCCATTCGCGCAGGGGACAAGCAGGAGGCCCTGGACTTTCTGGAGACCGCCCTGGAACTGGCCGGCCCCCACATAGGCCGGCCCGACTGGGACCCGCTCTTTCTCGCCACGGTCAACGAGCTGTGCCGCCTGCGGCTCAACCTGACCCGGGACATCCACGGGATCCCCGCGATCCTTGAGCAGGCCTACCCCGTTGCCGAACGGCTCGGCGACCTGAGGACGCTCGCCCGCTGCGACCTGGTCATGGGCCTGTACCGGTACATCATCGGCCGCACGGCCGAAGGGCTCGGGCTCATCGCCTCGGGGCTGGACCAGGCCCGGGCCCTGGGAGACGATGACATCATGGCCGTCTCGGCCGAGTTCAGGGGCATCTACTACTACCTCCAGGGCATGTACAAGGAGGCCGTGGACAGCTTCGAGGCCGTGGTGCGCCTCGGCGCCAAGGTGCCCACCTTCCTCCCCGAGCACCTGGCATCGTCCTCGGCGCTGGGTTACTGCTGCGCCCTGCTGGGCCAGTACCACCGTGCCGTGGGCGTGCTCGACTCCCACTGGCGCAGGTCAAAAATGACCGGAAACGACCGGAACACCTGCTTCTTCGAGGCCCTGCTCGGCATCGTGCTCATCATCATGGGGAGG
>CAZNGL010000204.1:0-3936 GCA_964572405.1 uncultured Bacteriovoracaceae bacterium | reverse complement strand
GCCAGGCAGACCATGCACCTCTCCCACGGGCTCGGGTTCCTCGCGAGCATCAGCAATGCGAGCCCCTTCATCGGCCTGTTCGGCACGGTCTGGGGGATCATGGACTCGTTTCGGAACATCGCGCTGGTGGGATCGGCCAACCTCGCCACCGTGGCGCCGGGCATATCAGAGGCGCTCATCGCCACCGCGGCGGGGCTGTTCGTGGCCATTCCCGCTGTCCTGTTCTACAATTACTTCACCAGCCTGGTCATGGTGACCTCCGGTCAGATGGAGCAGTTCCAGGTGGACTTCGTCAACGCCCTGCGCAGGGGGATGATCAATGCAGACAAATAAGCCCCGGTCGCTCATGGCCGACATCAACGTGACCCCGTTCGTGGACGTCATGCTCGTGCTCCTCATCATCTTCATGGTGTCGGCGCCCATGATGAAGGAGGGCATGAAGGTGGAACTCCCCGAGGCACAGGCACGGGCCCTGGGAGAGAGTCAGGACCTGATCATCACCATCGGCCAGGACCGGGCCATCGACATCAACGGCTCCAAGGTGGAGATCGAGCGGCTGGGGCTGATCCTGGGGCAGGTCAAACAGGAGCGCAACGTCGATGCGGTCTATCTCCAGGCCGACAAGCGCATCCCCTACGGGTACGTGGTGCAGGTCATGTCGCTCATCAGATCCACGGGGCTCACCAAGATCGGCCTGGTCACCCAGCCGCCGGTGAGCCAGTAAGAGACGGGATGACCAGGCTGCGCAATGTCCTGATCATCTCCCTAGTCTGCCACATGGCGTTCATCCTCGCCATGGTGGAGTTTCACCTGACAGGCAGGAAACTCGACCCCACGTCGGTCTATGAGGTCTCCATCGTGGCAGGTCCTCCTTCCGCACGGGCGGGACAGCCCAAAGGCGTCTCCACCGGGCAGGTGAGGAAGTACGTCTTCAGCAGGGGTCAGAAAACGGCCACCATCGGGGAGGTCAAGAAGGAGAGGGAGGGCAGGGACGAGGCCCCCGAGTTCTCGCCCGCGGACATCAGGCCCGAGTCCCCGGACCGGACACCGGACATGCCCGGTGCCGTGGACCTCATCAGGGGGCAGGTACGGGGCGCGACCGGAGCCTCCCAGGGAGCGGCGGGAGGTGGAGTGTCTTCGGAGATACTCATCTGGAAGACCCGCGTTAGGGGCATGGTGGAGTCCCTGTGGAGGACGCCCCCCGAGATCGAGACCATGGACCCGGGCCTCAAGACCACCTATCTGCTCAGGGTGGGGAGGGCCGGAGAGCTTCAGCAGAAGAAGCTGCTGGTGTCCTCGGGCAACGTGCCCTTCGACCGTTCCATCCTGGTGGCCCTGGGGAAGGTCACCCGCTTCCCGGTGCCGCCCCTGGCGCTCATCGCGGGTGAGGACTGGGTCGAGGTCACCATCTCGTTCACGCCGCCGAAAGGAGCGAAATGATGCGAAGAGCGATACTCTGTGTGTGCATGCTCGTGGGCGTGGTTCCCTTCGTGGCCCACGCCCAGCAGATTCACATCGACGTGGAGGCAGGCGGGTTCAGGAAGATAAAGGTCGCCATGCCGTCGTATGCCGGGCCCGGGGACATGGCGTCTTCCGTGTGGACGGTCTGCGCCCGGGACTTCGCCATCACCGGGCTCTTCGACGTCATCTCTCCCCAGAGCTACATCAATCCCGGCCCCACGGCCGAGGTCCAGCCCGGGACGCTCAAGGACTGGGCGCTCATCGGCGCCGACTACGTGGTGACGGCCACGGTCGCTCGCCAGGGGCCCCGGGGCATCTTTCGGGTCCGGATGGTGGAGGTTGCCACCGGCACCCTGGTGGAGAGCACCGCGTACACGAGCAGCGATCAGACCATGTACCTGGCGGTGCACGCCTTCATGGACCACCTGCTCAAGGAGAAGTTCGGGTTCGAGCCGCTGTTCTCCTCCAAGATCGCCTGCATCAAGAAGGTGAGCGGGGCCAAGCAGCTCCACGTGATGTGGTGCGACGGCACGGGCGCCACCACCATCCGGGGCGGGGGCACCCTGGTGCTGAACCCGGCCTGGTCGCCGGACGGCAGGAAGATCGCCCTGGTCTCCTACTACCGGAACAACCCCGACCTGTACGTCTTCGACACCCTCACCTACCAGCTCAGGCTCGTCTCGGGCGCCCGGGGGCTGAACACCTCGCCTGCCTTCGACCCCTCGGGAAACAGGATCGCCTTCACCTCGTCCGCGGACGGGAACCCGGAGATCTCCGTGGTGAACACCGATGGAACCGGCAGGACACGGCTCACGAACAGTTGGGCCACGGACACCTCGCCCGCGTTCTCCCCGGACGGGAAGACCCTGGCCTTCTGCTCGTCCCGCGCGGGGAACCCCCAGATCTTCCTGCTGAACCTTGCCTCTAGGAACGTGCAGAGGCTCACCTACGAGGGGAAGTACAACACCGAGCCGGCCTTCTCGCCCCGGGGAGACCTGGTGGCGTTCTCATACCTGGCCGAGGGTGGCAGGTATGCCATAGCCCTGGTGAAGCCGGACGGTTCGCAGTTCAGGGTCCTGAAGGGCTCGGGAAAGAGCGACGAGACGCCGGCGTTCTCGCCGGACGGGAGGCTCATTGCGTATGCATCCTCGGACGGGAACATCCATGTGATGGACCTGTCGGGCACCTCGAGCGTGGCCGTCACCACAGGCGGCGGCTATTCCGAGCCCACATGGTCGCCCGTCATCAGGTGACGTGCCGGACGGTATTCGTGCTTGACCTGGCGCAGGGTTGGATTAGACTACACACATCTACTCAAGGGAGAGGAGAGGGATATGGGAAGGAAGAACGTCGTTGCGTGTGCAGTGATCACGCTGTGCGTGGCCCTGCTCCTGGCGGGGTGTCCGAAGCAGGCCCTGGAGCCCGTGGGCGCAGGCGGCCCCCAGCAGCAGGCCCAGCCCCAGCAGGAACCACCTGTCATGACCCCGGAGCAGCCAGCCATGCAGATGGAGCCGTACGGGGGTGCCCAGGGGGCTCCTGCGACGGGGGCGGCCGGTCTCGACCAGGCCAGGCAGGACTTCCAGGACGCGGACATCAAGTTCGAGTATGACAGCTTCAGCCTCACCGCCGAGGCCAAGAAGGTGCTGGCTGACAAGGCCAGGTTCCTGAGCTCGCATCCGGGGATCAAGGTGCTCATCGAAGGCCACTGCGACGAGCGGGGCACGGCCGAGTACAACCTCGCCCTCGGGGAGCGGCGTGCCAAGGCGGCGCAGGAGTACCTCGTGTTCTTGGGCGTGGGGGCCCAGCGTCTGTCCACCATCAGCTACGGCGAGGAGAAGCCCCTGGATCCCGAGGCCAACGAGGCTGCCTGGGCCAAGAACAGACGGGCCAACTTCGTCATCACCGAGGGGTAGCCGGCCATGAAACGGATCATCATTCCCCTCGTGGTCGTGTTTCTGTCCGGGTGCGCCACCCAGAAGGACCTCGATTCACTCAGATTTCAGGTGGACACCCTCCAGTCGAGGCTGGCCGTGACCGAGAGCAGGCTCGCGGAGAGGGAAAAGGCCATGGACCAGACCATGAAGCAGCAGGGAGACCTGCAGAACAGGTATTCCGAGCTGCAGAACCAGATGTTCTCGCTGCAGGGATCCATCGACCAGCTCTCCGCCTCTGCCGGCCTCACCCCGGCGGGAGGGGGGGAGACCAGGATATCCCTGCTGGAGAAGGATGTCCTGGCCATCAAGGAGCTCATCGGCGCAAAGGGGGCACTCTCCGCGGCCTCCCAGAAGCCGCTCTACGAGAGCGGCATGGAGAAGTTCAGGGCCGGTCACCACGCGGAGGCCCTGCAGGATTTCAAGGGCTACCTCGCCCAGAACCCCGACCCGGCCTTGGCGCCGGAGGTGTATTTCCACATGGGCGAATCGCTCTATGCCCTGGGCCGCTTCGATGACGCGATCCTCAGCTACGACACCGTGG
>CAZNGL010000203.1:0-3969 GCA_964572405.1 uncultured Bacteriovoracaceae bacterium | reverse complement strand
GTTGTTCACGAGGATGTCCACCTTGCCGAAGGCGTCGATGGCGGTCTTGGTGATGTTCTCTCCGCCCGCGATGGTGGCCACGTTGTCGTAATTGGGCACCGCCTGGCCGCCGAAAGCCTTGATCTCGTCCACCACCTTGTTGGCGGCCGCATCGCTGTGGCCCACGCCGTCACGGGTGCCGCCCAGGTCGTTCACCACCACCTTGGCGCCGCGCCTGGCGAGCTCCAGGGCATGCTGCCTGCCCAGCCCCGCGCCGGCCCCTGTCACGATTGCCACCCTTCCGCTCAGATCGATCTTTGCCATGTCTCTCACTCCCCTCTCAAAGGTTATGCGTTCATCAGCCCCTGCTGGGCAGGGCCGCGTCGAAACTCCCCGTCACCTTCACGTCCCCGTTCTCGTCGGCAGCCGTCACCTCGCAGGTGATGACATTCTGCCTTGCCGAGACCTTCTTGTCCACCACCTTGCCCGTGACCGTAATGGTGTTTCCCTGCTGGGTCATGCCGGCGAACCGCACGCCGAAGCGCTTCAGGTACTTCTTGGGGATCCAGGTCGTGATGGCCTGCCCCACGAAGCCCATGACGAGCATGCCGTGGGCTATGGCGCCCTTGGGCATGCCCACCGCCTTGGCGAAGTCGTCGTCCGTGTGGAGCGGGTTGAAGTCGCCGGAAGCCCCGGCGTAGATGACGTGCTGGAGCTTGTGCATGGGGCCCTTGACGAGCTTCGGCATCTCCATGCCCACCGTTATATCCTCGAAGAATATCTCGTGCGCCATGGTTGTCCTCCTACTTCCGTTCCACGAGAAGAGACCGGGCCCTGGCCACCTTCTCGCCTTTCTGGTTCGTGTAGACGAGCTCTATGGTCACCATGTCCATCTTCCGGCCCGACTTGCTCGTCTTCTCCTCGATGGTTACCACCTTGGGCGTGGCCGTGATGGTGTCGCCCGGATAGATCTCCTGGAAGTACTCGTACTCCTCCTCCCCGTGCAGGACCATCATGAAGTTGATGGCCAGGTCGTTGATCACGAAGGGCATGGAGGTTGACCACATCATGGGCACCGTGAGGAAGGTTGCCGGCGCGGGCGTGTCCCTGTACCCCTCCCGTATTGCGGCCTCCCTGTCCTGGAAGATGGGGTTGGGATCACCGATGGCCTTGGCCAGCTCCCTGATCTTTCCCCGCTCCACCTCCCAGGTGACCGGGGCATACTCCTTTCCGACTTTCGCATGATCCGCCACTGTAATCCTCCTTTCAGTCGCCGTATCTGCCCAGGATGGCGATGCTGCAGATGTTCAGCATGGGGAATCCGCCGAGGTTGTGGGTGAGACCGTACCTCGGGTCCTTGATCTGCCGCTTGCCCGCCCTGCCCAGGAACTGCAGGTACATCTCGTAGAGCATGCGCAGGCCCGAGGCTCCTATGGGGTGACCGAAGCACTTCAGCCCGCCGTCCACCTGGCAGGGAACCTTTCCGTCCAGGTCGAAGAAGCCGTCCATGATGTCCTTCGGCGCCTTGCCGCGCTCCGAGATGTGGAGGTCCTCCATGGTGACGACTTCCGTGATGGAGAAGCAGTCGTGCACCTCCATCATGCTGATCTCCTGCCTCGGGTCCTTGATGCCCGCCTCCTCGTAGGCCGCCGTGCTGGCCTTGGTGGTGGTGATGAAGTGGGCCCCGTCCCAGTCGTAGGCGAGCTCGGTGCCGTTCGAGAGCGCTATCTGGAGCGCCTTGACCGAGATGATATCCTTCTTGCCCAGGGACTTGGCGATCTCGGGGGTGGTGACGATGGCGCAGGCCGCGCCGTCGGATACGCCGCAACAGTCGAAGAGTCCCAGGGGGAAGGCGATCATGGGCGACATGAGCACCTGGTCCTCGGTGACGGCTTTCCTCAGGTGCGCCTTGGGGTTCAGCGCACCGTTGGCGTGGCTCTTCACCGAGACGTGGGCCATTGCCTTCTTCACCTCCTGGATGTCCAGGCCGTACCGGGCTGCATAGCCGGTGGCCAGCATGGCGAACCCGCCAGGCGCCGTGAGGTTGGGGAACCACATGGAGTTCGTGATCCCCATGGCCGAGCTGAATTCGGGAAGCCCGCCGTAGCCGATGTCCTTGAGCTTCTCCACGCCCAGGGCCAGCGCGATGTCGCAGGCCCCGGAGGCCACGGCGTACACCGCGCCGCGGAAGGCCTCGGTGCCGCTGGCGCAGAAGTTCTCCACCCGCGTCACCGCGATGTTGGGCAGGCGCAACGTGGTGGAAGCCCCGAGCGCGCTCTTGCCGATATGGACCTCGTCAAAGCACACACCCAGCCACGCCGCCTGGATCTCCTTCTTGTCGATGCCCGCGTCCTGGATGCACTCCTGGAAGGCCTCCACCATGAGGTCTTCCGCGCTGTCGTTCCACCGCTCCCCGAACCTGGAGCACCCCATGCCCAAAATGGCCACCTTATCTCTGATTCCACTTGCCATGGCCCACCTCCTACCCTTCCAGCTTCGGTACGGCCTTCCAGAAATACCCGGTGAAGCCGCGCATGGTGTCGCGCGAGCGCCGGCGGAAGGTCATGGTTATGGGCATGCCCACCTTGACCTGGTTCATGTCGCAGTCCGTAAAGTCCAGGAAGGCCCTGCCGCCGCCCGTGAACGAGACGAGCCCGTAGACCGCGGGCGGGTCCACCGACGGGGACAGGAGGTCTCCGGTGAAGGCCTCCACCCTGCCCGGCTTGTCCGCGAACTCGTAGTCGACGAACTGGCCCACGCTCTGGCAGTCCGGGTTCACGCACACGGGCATGGGCGGGAACTGGGCCGTGCCGCACTTGGTGCACTTGACCCCGTTGAAGCCCAGGATCATCTTGCGCTTGCGCCACAGTACGGTGAGCGAGGCATTCGGGTTGGCCTCGCCCCGTATCCCCAGGTCCGCGGTGATCAGGTCGCGGAACTTGGCGAACTTGAGGTAGTTCGTGAAGTCCACCTTGGCGGCAAGGTAGCCCTTGACCCCTTTTGCGGGCTTGAACTTCCTTATCGCGTCCGTGGCCTCGAAGCAGAGCACGTCACACCCCTGGCCGAAGCCCGCAAGCAGGAGCCTCTCGCCCGGCTTGGCATCCTCGAGGGCGGAAGCGAACATGAGAAGCGGGTGGGCCGTACCCGTGTCGCCGCAGACACCGTGGAGGTTGTCCTGGAGCTTGGCCGGGTCGATCCCGAGGTCCTTGGCGATGGCCTTGTGGGTGCCGGTGAAGTAGCAGGGGTAGATGACCCTGGAGATGTCCGCCATGGTCATGCCGGTCTTTGCGAAGAAGCCCCTGATGGCCTCGGGGATGACCTTGCCGTACCCCTCGTCCCTGACCCAGCGCTCCTCCCAGCCGTAGTCGATCTCCTTGCCAGAGCCCTTGTAGTGGTCGACAAAGTCGCAGCTGACGGAGAAGCCTCCCTTGAACTCGGCGATGACGTTCTCGGTCCCGAAGAGCAGGGCGGCCGCGCCGTCGCCGTAGAACATCTCGAACATGGTGGCCATCTTGGTGCGGCGCTGGTCTGCGGCCACCACCAGCACGCTTGCCTTCTCACCCGAGGTGACGGCCTGGATGGCGGCCATGGACGCCGTGGTGCCCGCCTTCATGCAGGCGCTGAAATCGGCCGCCATGAGCCCCTCTTCCGGGGCGTTCAGCGCGGCGGCCACGATGCCCGCGTTCAGCCTGTCCGCAAAGGGCAGTGTCGTGGACGCCAGGTAGATGCCGTCGAGCTTCCTCCGGTCTTTCGCCGCCATGCAGTCATAGGCCGCGGCAACGGCCATGCTCACGGCATCCTCGTCCCAGTTGGCGATGGCCTTCTCCCCCCCGGCTACCGCCATGATCACCGGGAAGTACCACGCCATGTTCTGGATGATGGTCATCCTGCTTATCCGGTAGCGCGGTACGTACCCTCCATACGCTGTGATACCCACCATGATCGAATCCTCCCTTTCATTTGTCTCTTACACACCGTACACAACACCTT
>CAZNGL010000202.1:0-4036 GCA_964572405.1 uncultured Bacteriovoracaceae bacterium | reverse complement strand
ACGCATTCCAGCACGATGGAGAACACGCCTGCATCCTGGAGCAGGAGCGCGTTCTCCTTGAGCAGGCGCGCCGCCTCTTCACCCCTGCCCTGTACCTTGAACCCGCCGAAGGCATGGATGGACTGGGGCGTGAGGCCCAGGTGCCCCATGACCGGGATGTCGGCCCTGATGATGGCCTTCACCTGGTCGATCACCCGCCGGCCCCCCTCAAGCTTCACCGCCTGCGCCCCCGCCTCCTGGAGCAGCCGTCCGGCGTTGCGCACGGCATCGCTGACCCCGGTCTGGTAGGAGAGGAAGGGCATGTCCGCGACGACCAGGGCTTTCGGTCTGGACCGCGTCACGCACAAGGTGTGGTGGACCATCATGTCCATGGTGACGCCCAGGGTGTTGTCGAGGCCCGCCATGACATTGCCCAGGGAGTCGCCCACCAGGATGATGTCGATGTCTGCCTCGTCCACGATGCGGGTCGTGGTGGCGTCGTAGGAGGTGATCATGACGATGGGCTCTTTGCCCTTTTTCGCGAGGATCTCAAGAACAGACACGGGCTTCCTCATTCCTCATCCCCCTGAAAACAAGGTTACACGTGAATCTACAAAGGATCAAGGTTTTTTTTCGGCACGGCGGGCCGCAAGGCATGCATCATGAACGTCGCTCACCGGCGGTCCGCACGCATCCGCCGCGACATCAGGGGTGCATGCGCAACGGCTTCAATGCTGGTCCTGCGGCTCCTCCGCGTGCACCCTCCTGAGGTGCACGGGGACCTGTTTCGTGGCCAGGAGTTTCATGTTGAGAAACTCGACGAACACCGAGAACGCCATGGCGAAGTAGATGTAGCCCTTGGGTATGTGCATGCCGAGGCCGTCTCCGATGAGCGCGATCCCGATGAGGAGCAGAAAGCTCAGGGCCAGCATCTTGATGGTGGGGTGCTTCTCGATGAACCGGATGATCGCACCGGACAGCGCCATCATGAAGACCACGGCGATGATGATGGCGATGATCATGACGATGACCTCCCGTGCCAGCCCTATGGCGGTGATAACCGAGTCCAGGGAGAACACGATGTCAAGCACCGCGACCTGGACCACCACTCCCAGGTACGAACCAGCAGAGGAGTGGGCATGGGATGATTCGGCCCCCTCAAGATTGTCGTGGATCTCGAAGGTGCTCTTTGCGAGCAGGAATAGACCGCCGGCGATGAGGATGATGTCCCTGCCGGAGACTGCGTGGCCCAGCACCGAAAAGAGGGGGCGGGTGAGGCGGAGCATGGCGGACAGGAAGAGCAGGAGGAGTATCCGTGTCACCATGGCCAGGGCCAGGCCGAAAATCCTGGCGCTCCTCTGCCGGTGTGCGGGGAGCTTGTTCACCATGATGGACAGGAACACGATGTTGTCGATGCCCAGGACGATCTCGATGGCGGTCAGGGTAACCAGCGCCATCCATGTCTCGGGCTGCATCATCCACTCCATGTGTCCCTCCCGCGGCCGCTCGCGCTAGATCGTTTCCAGCCAGATCAGGGTCTTGCCGAGGATGCGGGCATAGACCTGCTCCTCCGTGATCCCGGAGCTCTGAGGCATCTTGAAGGAGTGCTCGGCCCCCTCGATGATCTCGACAGTCCACGGCGCCTGGATACGGCTGAGGGTGTCCCTGAGGATGTTCACGTCGCAGAACGGGTCATGGGACCCTTCGAAGAAGAGCATCGGCACCTTCAGGCGGTGCAGGTGGGCGTCGCGGAGCACGTCCTTCTTGCCTGGAGGATGGAGGGGGTACCCGAGCAGGATGAGCCCGTTCACATCCAGCAAACCCGCGGCCACGGCTTGGGATGCGATACGCCCCCCCAGGGATTTGCCCGCAGCCACCACCTTGGCCGGCTGGTAGCCCGGGTGGTTCTTGACGTACTGGTACACGCTCAGCCAGGTCGTCATGAGCACGTCGTCGCTGTCGGGATTCCTTCTTCCCCTGTCCCGATACGGGAAGTTGAAGCGCACGCACAGGAACCCTGCATGGTCGAGGACATGGGCCATGTGGGTGAGCAGCGGGTTGAACATGTCGTTGCCCGCGCCATGGGCGAGGATCACCGCGGGTTTCTCCGACGCGTCATACCCCTCAGGGAAGGACACGAGCGTGGATATCTTCTCACCGTGCTCGCCGGGGATGAATACGTATTCGTCGGCAGCCATCAATGCCTCCTCGTTCATTCAGAATGCCCTTTGCGTCCCCGTGATCTTTGAATACCTGAACAGAGCGCTCACCACACCCCTTCAACCACACATCCCCACCTCCTGTCAAAACAGAGTTCGCGGACCGCCCCTCGGGGCATCACGAGAAGGGAGCGATCATAGGCTATGGACGGGCCAGGATGATTATTGTAATAGGAAACCCATTGATTACACGCCGCGGGCATGCACCCGTGGCGACGAAAGGAACCGTACATGGCATTGATCGCTGGAGACGTGGGGGGCACCAAGACCATCCTCGCCCTCTACTCCCCGGAGACCGGCCCCGCCGACCCCATCAGACGCGAGGTGTTCCCCTCGTCGTCCTACCCGGGCCTGGGGCACATCGTGGAGGAGTTCCTCGGCGGACGGGCGCAGCAGGTGGAACATGCGGTCTTCGGCGTGGCCGGACCCGTGGTGGGATCGCGGGCCGCCATCACGAACCTCCCGTGGACCATCGATGCCGACGAGCTTGCATCCCGCCTGGGCCTCGGCCGTGTCACCCTGCTGAACGACCTCGAGGCGGTGGCCTGCGGCATCCCCTACCTGTCCGAGAAGGACATCCACACGCTCAACCCGGGGGAACCGGCAGTACACGGCCCCATGTGCGTCATCGCCCCGGGCACCGGTCTCGGCGAGGCCTACCTCACCTGGGACGGCTCGCGCTACCGTGCCCATGCATCCGAGGGCGGGCACTGCGACTTCGCACCCCGGAACCGGACCCAGGCTGACCTCCTGGCCTTCCTGGAGGAGCGCTTCGGCCACGTGAGCTATGAGCGCGTCTGCTCGGGGAGCGGCATCCCCGGCATCTATGCGTTCCACAAGGAACGCCTTGGCCTGGAAGAGCCTTCATGGCTCACCCAAAAGCTGCAGTCGGCCGGTGACCCCACCATAGTCATCAGGGAGACGGCCCAGGACCCGGCCCGCTCCTGCAAGATATGCACCCGGACCATGCGGATGTTCGTGGAGATCCTGGGCGCGGAGACCGGAAACCTTGCCCTGAAACTGCTGCCCTCGGGCGGTATTTTCCTGGCCGGCGGGCTCCCCCCCAGGATGGTTCCGCAGCTTGCGGAGGGGGCGTTCCTGGATGCGTACAGCGACAAGGGAAGGCTCGGCACCCTGGTCATGCGGATGCCCGTACATGTTGTGCTGAACACCGACATAGCGCTCTTGGGCGCCGCGCGGTATGGTATGGACACGAGTGGTACTCGGTAAACCCTGGAGGATATGTACATGTCAACGAAAACCGGTTTCGATGAACGCTGTGTGAACACCATCCGCTTCCTGGCCGCGGATGCCATCCAGAAGGCGAACTCGGGTCACCCGGGGCTCCCTCTCGGGGCGGCCCCCATGGCCCACGTGCTGTGGACCAGGCACCTCAGGCACAATCCGAAGAACCCACACTGGATCAACCGCGACAGGTTCGTCCTGTCCGCGGGACACGGCTCTGCCCTGCTCTACGCCCTGCTCCACCTCACCGGGTACGAGCTGAGCATGGACGATCTGAAGCATTTCCGCCAGTGGGGCAGCAAGACCCCCGGGCACCCGGAGAGCCATGTTACGCCCGGTGTGGAGATCACCACCGGTCCGCTGGGCCAGGGCATATCGAGCGCCGTAGGCATGGCCATGGCCGAGGCGCACCTGGGGTCCGTCTACAACAGGCCCGGCCATGTCATCATGGACCACCATACCTACGTCCTTGCCGGAGACGGCGATCTCATGGAAGGCGTATCGTACGAGGCCTGCTCGCTCGCAGGGCACCTGGGCCTGGGAAAGCTCATCGTCCTGTACGACAGCAACCGCATCTCGCTGGCGGGCACCAC
>CAZNGL010000201.1:0-4086 GCA_964572405.1 uncultured Bacteriovoracaceae bacterium | reverse complement strand
CCCGCAGACCTCGGGTTCTACGACCTCAGGCTCCCCGAGGTCCGCCAGGCCCAGGCCGATCTGGCGCGCCGGTACGGGATCTCGGGCTTCTGCTACTACCACTACTGGTTCAACGGGAAGCGCCTGCTGAACAGGGTCTTCGACGAGGTGCTCGAATCGGGGAAGCCGGACTTCCCCTTCTGCATCTGCTGGGCCAACGAGAACTGGACAAGGGTGTGGGACGGAGGGGACACCAAGATCCTCATGCAGCAGCAGTACAGCGAAGAGGACGACCTGCTGCACATCAACTGGCTCATCAGGGCCTTCAAAGACCCTCGATACATCCGGATACACGGGAAGCCCCTCCTCCTTATATATAGGGCATCCCACCTGCCGGATTCTGCAAAAACGGCGGGCATCTGGAGAGAGGCGGTCCGGAAGGCCGGGATCCCGGGTCTGTACCTGTGCAGGGTGGAGAGCTTTGCCGGCGAGCAGACGCCCCCGATGGAGGCCGGCTTCGACGCGGCAGTGGAATTCCAGCCCGACTGGTCGAGGCTCGGGCAGGAGGACGGGACGTATCCCGACCTCCACGTGTTCGACTACGGCGCGGTGGCGGAGCGGATGATCCAGAAGCCCCAGCCCGGATACCTGCGCTTCCCGTGCGTGACCCCGTCCTGGGACAACACGCCCCGCAGGGGCAGGGACGGCTGCATCCTGCATGGATCGACGCCCGACCTCTACGGGCGGTGGCTCAAGGAGGCCGTGTACAAGGTGAGGTCGCACGCGCCGGAAGAGAAGATCGTATTCATCAATGCCTGGAACGAGTGGGCGGAAGGCAATCACCTGGAGCCCGACCAGGCCCATGGGCACGGCTATCTCAGGGCCACGCAGCGCGCCCTGGCCATGGACTCGGAGCCTGCGTATCTCAACGAGAAACTCACCGATCGGGCCGCCAGCGCCATGGAGAAAGGCCGCCTGGCAGATGCCGAGAAGCTCTTCCAGGCAGCCCTTTCCCATGACCCTGCAGCGCCCCGGACCCTGCAGCTGTACGCAGCCCTCCTCTTCCAGCAGGGAAAGCCGGACGATGCAAAGAACCGGCTCACCCAGGCCATCGAAAAAGACCCGTCAAACGCGGAGCTGTACAACGATCTCGGCGCCGTCTGCCACGCATCCGGTGACACGGCAGGGGCGATCAGCCATCTCGAAGAGGCCCTGCGCATCGACCCCGATTGCGCGCCCGCACTCAAGAACCTCACCGAGATCCTCCTGGAGAACAACCAGGTCGAAAAGGCCCGCAGGATGTGCGCCAGGCTGCTGTCGTCCCATCCCGGAGACACGGAAGCCAGGGCCCTGTGGGCCGACATCACCAGCGCCCCGGGCGTGGACCAGGGCGCCGACACCGCGAACTCCATCCAGAGGAACAGGGCCCAGTGGTCGAACTACGAGTGGACAGAGGGCGGCGACGAGTGGTCGGCCTGCTGGGGAGGGACGGAACAGCTGTGGCAGAGAACGATCCAGCCCCGCATCGCATCCTTCCTGCCCGCAGGGCACATCCTGGAGATCGCCCCGGGATTCGGCTGGTGCACCCAGTACCTTGTACCGCAGTGCACGGAACTCACCCTCGTGGACCTGACGGAGAAGTGTATCGAGGCGTGCAGGAAGCGCTTCCAGGCCCATCCCCACATCCGCTACTTCGTGAACGACGGCAGGTCCCTGGACATGCTCGAAGACGGCTCCATCGATTTCGCGTTCAGCTGGGACTCCCTGGTCCACGTGGAGAAGGACGTCATGCGCTCCTACCTCCACGAACTCGCAGCCAAGCTCAGACCAGGGGGCGCGGGCTTCCTCCACCACTCCAACATCGGCGCGTTCCTGGACCCTGCGACCGGGAAGCTCACCGTGGAGAACCGCCACTGGCGGGGCGAGAACATGTCGGCCCAGCTCTTCAGGGACTACTGCCAGGAGGCGGGCCTGAAGTGCGTGTCCCAGGAGATCCTCGCATGGGGCGGCACCGTGCTGAACGACTGCATCTCCGTGTTCGTGAGGGAGCCGGGGTACGACCCGGACAAGACCGTGGTGGTGGAGAACCCGGACTTCATGGAGGAGTCCCGGGGACGGAAGGTCCCTCCGGACATCTACGGCCAAATGCGTTCCCGGCGGGACGAGGCCGCGGGGCCCGGGAAGCCCGGGGAACCCTCGGGAGAGGACGCGCGACACGGTGGTAACGCCCCATGCCTGCTCTCCATCATCCTGAGCGTGAAGGCAGGGACGGACCGTGCCGTGCAGGGCATCAAGTCCCTCCTCAGGGGCATGCCCAGGAACGCTGTGGAACTCATCGTGGTGGCCTGCAACTCCTTCGACCCTGCCGATGACCGGCTGGCAAGGCTCAGCCACGAAAGCCTCACCGTGGTCACCCCCTCGGGGCCGGCCAGCCAGGTACAGGGCTGCGGCCTTGCCGTTCAGAAGGCGTCCGGCAGGTTCCTCGCCCTGGCGGACGACTCGGTGCTGTTCAGCAAGGCCTGGCTGCCGGGCATCATGAAGACCATCGACGAGGGCTCCGGGTGGGACGCCGTGGTGGGCAGGACCATCACCGCGGGCGGCCTCATCGTGGAGGCCGGGTCCTCGACGCCTGGCACTGCGGGGCTGGAAGGCAGGGGCTCGGGCAACCCCCTGCACGACCCTGCATACTCCTTCTCCTGCCCTGTGGGATCAGGGTCCCGGTACTGCATGCTCGTGTCCAGGCAGGCCTGGAAGGACATGAACGGCCTCGATGCCGGCTTGGAGGACCTGGGGCCCGCCCTGGTGGACCTCGGGCTGAGGATGGTCTCGCAGGGATTCAGGGTCCTCTACCAGCCCCAGTGCATCCTCGTGGCGAACGACGCCGTCTCCCCTGGGCCGAAAGCCACCACCGCCCTGTCCCCCGAGCCGGGGGTACTGGCCTCCCTGAGGCCCAAGGAGCTCGCCCCCGGGGTCCTCAAGGCGCTCTCCGGTTCAGGACGAAGGAGCGTGCTGGTCCTGGGCATCTACCTGGCGAACACCCTGAACACCGTTACCGACCTCGTGTCCGTGTTCAAAAATTCCCGTTCCCACAGCGTGGTGCAGAAGTGGGTGGCCCTGAACGGCTCCCCCCCGGACGAACAGACCGCAGGGGTGACGGTGAGGGAACTGACCGGAAGGTTCCCCAAGTTCCGGATCGTGAACGACCTCCTCGCCGGCGAGGACCTGTCGGGCTACGACTACGTCATCCTGTGCGACGACGATGTGGTCCTGCCGGAGGGCTTCGTGGACTCCTTCATCGCCCTGCAGGACAACCTCGGGTTCGCCGTCGCGCAGCCCGCCCGCACCCTGAACTCCTACATTGACCACCCTATCGTTGAGCAGCACATCGGGGTCCACGCGCGGCAGACCCTGTTCGTGGAGATCGGCCCGGTGGTGAGCTTCCACCGCTCGGCCTTCGGGTTCGTGTTCCCCTTCGACCTGACCTCGCCCATGGGGTGGGGGTACGAGAACGTGTGGGCCCGCGAGGTCCTGCAGCGCGGCCTGAATATGGGCATCATCGACGCGGTGTGCGTGGACCACAGCCTCCGCAAGCCCGTGGCCCACTACGACTGGGAACAGGCGGACGCACAGAGGAACGCATACCTCGAAAGCCACGACCACCTCAGCCTGGACGAGTGCTTCACCGTCCTGGGCGCCCACCTCATAGCCGAGGAGCCAGCATGACACCCACAACCCAGCCCTTCATCAGCGTCATCATCCCCACCTTCAACCGTGCGGACCTCCTGAGCCGGTCGCTGGAGAGCCTGGTCGGCCAGACCCTGCCCAAAGGCCGGTTCGAGGTCGTCGTCATCGACGACGGCTCGCCCGACAACACGAAGGAGGTATGCGAGGGCTTCGCGGAGAGGCTGACGCTGCGCTACCAGCGCCAGGTGAACTCGGGCATCTCTGCGGCAAAGAACATGGGCGTGTTCATGTCCAGGGGCCCGCTCCTCATGTTCTTCGACGACGATGACGTGGCCGATGCCGACCTGCTCACAGAACACGTCAAAACGCACACGGAGCACCCCCAGGAGAACGTGGCGGTGCTCGGCTACACCACCTGGCACC
>CAZNGL010000200.1:0-4108 GCA_964572405.1 uncultured Bacteriovoracaceae bacterium | reverse complement strand
GGTGCCCCCGTGGCCTGGCCGGCCAGGTGAATGTCCGATATGTCGAAGCTGAGGTGCGATCCGGGTCCGCTGTTCTGGTAGGTGTAGCGGAAATTCTCGGCCTGCCACGTGGTGAGGAACTCCCAGTCGATGCCCTGGGTGCCGGCACCCTGGTGACTCGAGAGGAGAAGGTACGAGGGGTCCATGGTGATGTTTTCGATCTCGATCTCTCCGAGTTCCTGTCCTGCGAACACGAACTCATCAACTTTTATGGTGCGGGGGTTCACGTGGTTGGAGATCTGCATGCCCACCATGGTGCGGGACAGGCCGTCGACGGTGGTGGCGTTCCCCACGTCGATGGTCATGGGGTATCCCTCGGGGCAGTCCAGGGAGAAGTAGTGTTCGCCATCGGGCCCGGATACCGAGACCCCGTTGAACTCCACCCACTGCCTGGGGCTGCTGTCCGTGTCGGAAAAACGGATGGAGTCCCAGGAGAGGTGCATGCCGAAGTCCCCGTAGTTGATGTTTATGCCGGCCTGGGCGGAGACGGAGGACAGGGTTTCGTCGCTCAGCTCGGTCATGGCGGCATGGGAGGGAAGCGTATGGAGAATGAATGCGATGAGTGCTGCGGATGCGATGATCATGTATCTGCGTGTCATCCCTGCTCCCGTTTTCGTGATCTGGGGTTCCGGTACGTCCCGTTATCCTTCCGTCACGTCATTCCATAGCATGTCAGGCAAGAGAAGAAAAGGGCCCGGGGATTCCCCCGGACCCTTTTCAGGCATTGCAATTAGTGGGCCCAGATATCAACCCAGCTGCCAGCCGCGATGTCGAGGCCGAAGCCGGAGAGATAGATGTCGCCCAGCGTGCCAGCATTGGCGCTGTTGAGAGCAGCCACGTTGTCAAGCTTCACGTTGGCAGTGATCGGGCCAGCCATGTTGACCCTGAAGAAGTTCCCCAGGGGGCCGCCACCGAAGGAGATGTGGCACACGGTGGTCGGCGTGCCGGGTGCGCCATGGGCGTAGATGCCGGCCGAGGAGGTGGCAACGTCGATGACCACGGTGCCGCTGACCTGGATGACACCGACATTGATGTCCTCAAGACCGATGTAGCCAGCGCCCATCGTGGGACCAGCAGCCATCCACACGCAGCCGCCTACGCCGGTGTTGCCGGCGGGCAGACCGTCGCTGTCACCCCAGGACACATAGCCCAGGTCGAAGTGGTCGATCTGGACGAACATGGTCATGTTCACGCCCTGGCCTGCATGGGAATAGATGTCCACGTAGGAGATCGGGCTGATGTACATAGCCATTGCGCCCACATTCACGCTGCCCATTTGCTCGGACAGGGTGCCAGCGAAGCCGGTTGCCGGAGCAAGACCAACGGTCATGCTCAGGGCATCCATGGAGATCACGAGGGAGCCGAGGCCGAAGCGGACGAAGGTCCTGCCGCCGTTGATGGCAGCGTCCTGGGCCACATCGATGGTGATGGGCTTCAGGTTGGCCGTGGTATAGCCGTTGAAGGTGTCGTTCTCACGGGCCTTGATCCTCAGGTTGGTGAGGTTGAAGTTGGTGATTCCCACATAACCGCCGTCAGCAGTGGTGACCCACGGACCGGGAAGGGCCGCCAGAGCGCCGATGCCGTCCTGGTCGCCCCAGGCCATGGTGCCGATGGACACGTTCATGAGCAGGTCTGCGTTGATGTTCACACCGGACTGACCAGTGACATTGGAAAGCTCGGAATCAGAAACAGGGGTCATTGCCCAAACGGAAAGGGGGAGAAGCAGAATAGCCAGAATCGTCAATACTCTCTTCATAACGTGTTGCCTCCAATTGGTTTATTTTTTTCTTAGCTGCTAAGTTCTTACCTCAATTTCCAGTGTTACCCTTGAAACCTCTTTCGTTTTCGCCGCGTCTTCCCAGGCATCACCTCCTTTTCAGTCTTGGTGTATGGAAAAGCACAGGGAAGGGAGAATGCCCAAGGGCCGAATTCTCCCCTGCACTACATCATCATTCCAGAAAATGACATGCACCCTGTGTGCTTTCATAACTCGCCCGCACTCCCCGTTCACGGCGTGATGGTGGCGTTGTCCCACGAGAACCACCATCCCGCTGACTGGCCGGCCTCCACGGGCACCGTGGAGAGCTGCATGTAGAACTCAGAATTGGTGCTCGTGATGGTCCGCGTGCCCAGATTCAGCCGGTGCCCCTCCACGGAGGCCACGCCGCCGCTGGCGATGCGGCCGCTGAAGGACACGAAGTCCGCGGTGATGGGGCCGGTCATGGACGGCGTGCCCACCCGCAGGGTTTCCAGGGTCCGCGTGGTGCGGTCGCTGATGTTCGTGAACCGGGCCTCCATGAAGATGCCGTCACACCGCAGCGGCGTATCAGCGGAGCCCAGCGACACGTTCAGCCAGTTCTGGTCCCAGCCGGGGCCGTTGGTGCCGTCGTCGTAGTAGCCCATCTTGAGCGATTCGATCTCGGTGAAGGTCTGGATGGAGATGTTGAACTGTGCCCGGACCACGTTGTCCTGGATACTGAACTGCGAGAACCCCGCGGCCACGGTGTCGGACATCTCCTCGTCGCTCATCTCGACCATGGAACTGCTGAATGAAGGCTGCTTGTCCATGATGTAGTCGTGAGCTGTCATGTCCATATCGCTGTCGGTCATCGATGCTACCGCCTCACCCGAGCCTGCAACCACCATGAGTACGACAAGTATTCCAACAAGTGCGGATCTGCCTCTCAACATTACATTCAAATTCATTCCGGCCTCCGTTTTCTTTCTCAACAGAACCTTCATCACGAGCCCATGATCAGCAATAAGCATGCCATATAATATTTTCTATAATTCAATAAGTTATGATCTATGCATCATCCCGTCGAGGGGAAAGTGGAAAGATATTTCCATGAGTCGGGGAAAAGATTTACAACACGGTGCCGGGATAAAAACAGGCCTGCCTGACTGGGAAAACATATTCCCAGCTGCCCATGGGGGGGCGCACGGGGAAGCCCGTCAATCCGCTTCCCCGGCGAGTCCGCTCACTGAGTACGTATTGCCCCTGTCGTTGACGCCGATTGCCAGGGTCCTGCCCCGCACGATGCCCGCGGTATTGACCTCGAGCACGTAGGCGGCAATGCCTTCGAGGTCTATGTCGCCATTCAGGGAGAGGGCAACGTCATAGACATTCCTGGGCGCTGCACCCAGGGGGATCTCGATGGTGCCGGCAAAGGTGTTCCCCAGGGAGTCGCTCCCGGTGAACTCCACGCCTTTCGTGTCCCATACGTTGGGTTCGATGTTCAGCACGATGTCGTTGCCGTCCTGCAGGGCGTTCTCAATGACCCAGTCGCCGGCGAGGTTGTTCGCGTTGGGGGGCAGATCGGTTTTATCGTAATACAACGTGATCGGGTGGACATTGGAGGGTTCGTTGAGGTATGTGAACCCGGAATAGAGCATGGACCCGATCACACGGCCTGTGGATACGGGGGCGAAAAGATCGATCCGCCTGTAGTAGGTGGGATCATCCTCGGGGTACGCCGGGCTCATGGCGCTGTAATCATCCAGGGCGGCATTCCATACCAGCTGGTCGAGATACCCTGTCATGATGACGGACCCGGAAGGTATGGAGAGATACAGTCCCTCCGGGCTGATGAACTGCGAGTCGTCCCTGATCATCCGCGCCGCATATCTGTTCGTGCCGGCCTTGATGATGACACCGATGGTGAAATCATCCATGTCTCCGCCCAGGTAGCCGAACCAGACCCCTGTGGGGTCGGGGGCTTCCACCGGGTTCTCAACGGTTCCATCGGACCCTCCCGTGCTGCATCCGACAAGCGCGAGCGCACAGAGCACCCCGAGGACAAGCGCCCACAAACACGTTCCACCTCTCTTCATCTCATGCCCTCCTTTACTCGGAAACAGGGAATCGGACACCATGGTTGATTACCACACATCCTCATCCGCTTTCCAAACAATAATCGATGAAACATGGCAAGCAATCCCCCTGGTGGATTTTTCCCCGTGCATCTGGCATGAATTCTGCTTTATCCTTAGAGCCAATTGCAAAACGTCCCAGTCGATGTTGGTGAATCAAGCATACCCCCTGCAGGTGACTTTACCTTGATCGAAT
>CAZNGL010000199.1:0-4128 GCA_964572405.1 uncultured Bacteriovoracaceae bacterium | reverse complement strand
GCTGCGGCGTCATGATGAGCTGCTGCGCCAGCTTGAGATGCTGCTTGAGTTCCAGCGCCACGCTCAGCTCCTTCTACAGGGAAAAGTCCCTGCCCACATAGATCTGCCTGACCTTCTCATTCGCCACAACCTGTTCCGGAGTTCCTTCCTCAATTACAACACCCTGGTGGATGATATATGCCCTGTCGCAAATCTTCAGGGTTTCTTTTACATTATGATCGGTAATAATGACACCGATTCCCAATTTTTTCAAGGTTCCTATCATATCCTGGATATCCTTGACCGTGATGGGGTCGATCCCGGCAAAGGGTTCGTCCAGGAGCATGAAGGTGGGCTTCAGGGCCATGGCGCGGGCGATCTCGACGCGGCGCCGCTCGCCGCCGGACAGGGAGACCCCTGCGTTCTTTCGGACATGGTCGAGGCCGAAGTCGGCCACGATGGCGTCCAGCTCCCCCCTGAGGGCGTACCCCTTCAGGCCCCGGGCCTGAAGGGGTACGGCGATGTTGTCCTCCACGCTGAGCCCCCGGAACACGGACGGCTCCTGGGGCAGGTAGCCGATGCCGCGCATGGCCCTGCCCGAGAGGTCCAGGGTCGTGATGTCCTCGCCGCCCAGCGACACGGTGCCTGCGTCGGGTCGCACGAGCCCAACCACCATGTAGAAGGTCGTGGTCTTGCCGGCGCCGTTGGGGCCGAGGAGGCCGATGACTTCCCCGGGGGTGCAGTGCAGGGACAGGCCCTTGATGATATGCGCCTTTCCGTAGCTCTTTTCGAGCCGGTCCGCCCTGAGCGTCATCTCCCCCATTGCATGATCCCCGAGCCTTCGGATGCGTCCACCCTGACCCTCACCCTGCCGGCGCCGCCCTCCACGACCTGGGTATCGTTCTTCAGGTCAAGGGTCACCTTCTGGCCGGAGAGCCTCTCCGGGCCCCTGGTGATGATGACGTTGCCGGTGAGCACCATGACCTCGGTGGCGAGACGGTATTCCACCCTGCTGCAGGTCGCCTCCTTGTCCTTCCACCGGATGGACACGGCGCCCTCGGCCACGAGGAGCCCCACCTTGCGGGTGTTCCGGTCGTAGACCAGCGTGATGGAATCGGCCCTGACCGTGACATCTGTCCTGACCGCCCTGACGTTCCCCTTGAATGTGGCTGTTCCCTTCTCGGTGTGCACGTCCAATCTGTCGGCCTCGATGTCCACCATATCGGTGGCCGCGGGGGAAGCCTTGAGGGCCTGTGCGTTCAGGACCGAGGCCCAGAGCAGGCTAACGACCAAGAATATTCTGCATGATCTTCGCATGGACCCTGCCTGTGAGTGCGATGCGGGTGAACCCGTCGCTGAAGGACGCCCTCTCGGCGGTGATGACCCCGCTTGCCGCTTCGATCCGGACCGGATTGTCCGTGTGTGCCGTATTGCTCTGCCTGTCCCAGCTCAGGCCCTTCATGATGACCCGGCCCCCGTCCGGGGTGGCGATGGTGAGGTCCCCGCTGATGGTGAGGAGGGAAACGGAGCGGTCATAGGTGGCCTCGGTGCCGGAGAGTTCGGGACCGTCTTCCTGCTCGAGGCGGAAGTCGAGAAAGCGCGACAGACCGTTGTCGGACTCCACCACCCTGCGCGCCGCTATCCTCAGGGTCCTGCCGTTCTCGCGGGAGCGTTCGAGCATGAGGACATTCTCCGCCCGGCGGGTCAGAGCCGGGCCTGCAGAGGTGGACACGACCCTGTCGGTATCCTGGGAGCGGAGCATGAACACCGTGACCGCGATGGCGCAGCAGAAGAGCAGCAGCTTATACCACATAGCGCTCCATGGCCTGTTCGAACAGGCCCAGCCTCTTCAGCAGGATCTCCACGGCCTCGCGCACCGCGCCGTGGCCCCCCCTGTTCACGGTCACCACGTCCGCCCGCTCCCTCACCATGTCCACGGCGTCCGCCGGGGCGAAGGTGAGGCCGCACAGGGCCATGGGCGGCAGGTCCACCACGTCGTCCCCCATGTAGGCCATGTGTATCGTCTCGATGCCGATGCGCTCCGCCAGGTCGATGAGGGCGGCCCTCTTGTCCTTGGACCCCTGGATCACGTGGGTGATGCCCAGGTCCTTGGCGCGGTGCTCCACGACCCGGGAGGACCTGCCCGTGAGGATGACCACCTCGATGCCCATGCGCAGGAGGAGCTTCAGGCCGTGGCCGTCCTTGCTGTTGAAGGCCTTGGTCTCCTCTCCCGAGTCGCTGATGTAGATGCGCGAGTCCGTGAGCACACCGTCCACGTCGAGGACCAGGCAGGAGATGGTGCTCATGGGAGGGCCTCCCGGATCCTTGTGAGCTGCACGAGCAGGGGCTCCAGCCGGTCGAGGCGCAGGCTGTTGGGGCCGTCGCTCCTGGCGCGGGCCGGGTCGTCGTGCACCTCGAGGAAGACACCGTCCAGGCCGAAGGCCACCCCGGCCCGGGCAAGCGGCTCGATGAGCTCGGCCGAGCCCCCGGACGAAGAACCCCTGCCGCCTGGGAGCTGGAGGCTGTGGGTCACGTCGAGGACCACCGGGTAGCCCAGGTCCCGCATGAAGGCGAGGCTCCTCAGGTCGCACACGAGATTGTTGTAGCCCAGCGTGGTGCCGCGCTCGGTGAGGACCACGGCCTGGTTGCCCGTGCTCGTCACCTTGGCGGCTGCATGGGCCATGTCCCAGGGCGCCATGAACTGGCCCTTCTTGATGTTCACGGGCTTCCCGGTCCTGCCCGCGGCCACCAGCAGGTCGGTCTGACGGCACAGGAAGGCCGGGATCTGGATCATGTCCAAGACCCCGGAGGCTGCCTGAGCCTGTCCGGGCTCGTGGATGTCCGAGAGCACAGGCATGCCGAGCTCCCGTTTCACCTCTGCGAGGATCTCCAGGCCCGCTTCCAGCCCCGGGCCGCGGTAGGAGTCCAGGGAGGAGCGGTTGGCCTTGTCGAAGGAGGCCTTGAAGATGCATGGCATGCCCGTCCTGGCGGCGATGTCCCTGATGCCCCGGGCCATGAACAGGGCGTGGTCCCGCGACTCGATGACGCACGGCCCTGCGATGAGGACCAGCGTGCCGCTGCCCATGGTGATGTTGCCGACGGTGACGCTGTTCATGGCCCCTTTCCCCGTTCCGGCCTTTTGTTTACACAATGAAACCTTGCCCGGGTTAGAACGGAACGTCGTCGAATTCCGGGGAACCCGGGATGGGCTCACCGCTCGCGAGATCTCCACCCTCGTCCGCCATGCTTCCCCTGGCACCCCCTTCCATGGGGCTGAGGATCTGCATGGCATTGGCCACGATCTCGGTGGTATAGCGCTTGTTGCCGTCGCGGTCATCCCAGGAGCGCGTCTGCAGCCTGCCCTCCACGTAGACCTGCTTGCCCTTGTTCAGCAGCTTGGCGCAGTTCTCCGCCAGCTTGCCCCAGGTGACGACGCGGTGCCATTCGGTGCGCTCCTGGCGCTCTCCGCTCTGGTCCGTCCAGTTCTCGTTGGTGGCCAGGGTGAAATTGGTGACCGCCCTCCCGCCCGGGGTGAACCGCATCTCCGGGTCTTTTCCCAGACGGCCGATGAGGATGACCTTATTGACTGAACCTGCCATGGCAAACCTCCTGTGTGGTGCAAAGTACGGGTATGGACTTCAAAACGCACCGTCAACCGAATAAAGCTGTGATACGCTGTTTCATCGACGATGTTCACCCTGTATCGGTCATCATACCTCAAGCAGGGGAGTTCCTCAAGAGGACCGTGCACAAGGGCTTGCCGGGACGCTTGCAGACAGGGTGGAAATGATAAGGGGAGCCATCACACCAGGCTCCCCTTGGGATATCCCCTCAACGGGGCTTGAGTGTTCTTCTCGATGATGCTTCAGCTCACCATCCCCTTGACCATCTCGATGACCGGGGCCGTGAAGAGGGCGACGAGGACCGCGTACATGGCGAAGGAACCCACCGCCTCGGAGAGGTAGATCTTCGGGTAGCGGTGCTTCAGCGAGATGATGGTGAGACCGCCCATGATGAGGCAGCCGAGGTGGAAGTAGGGGAAGCTGTTCCCGCCCGAGGTCGCCGCGGCGGCGAAGGCGAAGGTGCCGGTGATCATCACCACGAACATTGCCACGATTATCGTCTGGATTGTCCTTTTCATGTTCACTG
>CAZNGL010000198.1:0-4156 GCA_964572405.1 uncultured Bacteriovoracaceae bacterium | reverse complement strand
ACACCCTATCCTACACTCTTTCCCTACACGACGCTCTTCCGATCTCCCGGGCACCACGCCCAGCACCGAGGCAACGCCCTTCAACCAATACACCCTGGGCAACCACTACGTGCTCACCAAGTACCTCTCCCAGCAGGAGGCCCTGGGCTTTGCGAGGAACGGTCTGGACGTGGTGGTGGTGAACCCCTGCTTCCCCTTCGGCCCCATGGACATCGCCCCCACGCCCACGGGCCAGATCATCGTGGACATTCTGAAAGGTTTCAGCCGGGTGTACTTCGACGGCGGCATCAACATCATCGACGTGCGGGACGTGGCCAGGGGCCACGTGCTTGCCGAGCAGAGGGGAAGGTCAGGGGAGCTGTACATCCTGGGCAACCGCAATATCGCCATGGCGGACTTCCTGCCGCTCGTGTGCCGCGCGGCGGGGTTCGATGGACGCAGAAACCTCAGGGTTCCCGTGCCCCTCATGAAGGCCGGCACCACGGTGCTGAAGTGGGCCTCGGACCACGTGACCCGCAGGCCCCCGCTCTCCACGCCCGCGGAGATCGAGTACGCGGCCCAGTACCTGTACTTCGACAATACCAGGGCGGTGAGCGAGCTCGGACTCACCTTCCATGACGTGGAGGAGTCCCTGCGGGACTCCATCGCGTGGTTCAGACACAACGGGTATGCGTGACCCGGGAAAAGGAGCGCCCCCATGGACAGATCCGAACTGAACGCGAAGCTCGACAGGATGTTCTACCCCGCCTCCGTCGCCGTGGTGGGGGCTTCCGACGTGCCGGTGAAGTGGGGCAACCTCATCCTCACCTCCATCCTGGGCTGGGAGTTCAAGGGGAAGGTCTTCCCGGTGAACCCGAACAAGGACAGCATCCTGGGGCTGCCGTGCCATCCGAGCATCACGGCCATACCCGAACCCGTGGACCTGGCCGTGCTCGTCATCCCGGCTCACCACGTTCCCGATGCCCTGCGTGAGTGTGCTGCGAAGGGCATCCCGGCCGCGGTGGTCATCTCGTCGGGGTTCCGGGAGATGGGGGGAGAGGGCGCCCGGATCGAGGAGGAGGTCGTGCGCATCGCCCGGGACGGCGGCATCGCCCTCATGGGCCCGAACACCATGGGAATCGCATCGGCCCACGGCCGCCTGGAGGCACTCCCCACGCCCACCGGGCCCGCCCCGGGCGGGCTGTCCATCATCTCCCAGAGCGGCAACCTGGGCCTGCAGGTCCTCAAGTGGATCGCCCACAAGGGCATCGGGCTCGCCATGTACGCGGGCACGGGCAACGAGGCCGTGCTGCACGCCAGCGACCTCCTGGCCTACATGGGGAACCGCGACGAGGTGAAGGCCGTGGCCATGTACATGGAAGGACTCACGGACGGCCGGAACTTCATGGAGGTCGCCCGGGAGGTGACCGCCAAGAAGCCGGTCATCGCCCTGAAGGCCGGCCGTTCCAAGGCCGGGTCCCGGGCCGCCGAGTCCCACACCGGGTCCCTGGCCGGGTCATTTGCAACGTACAGGGCAATGTTCGCCCAGTCCGGCGTCATCCAGGTGAACACGCCCACCGAGCTCCTGAACACCTCTGCCGCCCTGACCCTGCTGCCCATCCCCCACAGCAACCGGGTGGGCATCATGACCATGGGGGGAGGGTGGGGCATCATCGCGGCGGACGAGTGCGAGGACCGGGGCCTCGTGCTGCCGCCGCTCTCCGAGGGGGCCATTCGCGACCTGGACGAGAGATTGCCCCGGTACTGGAACCGGAGGAACCCGGTGGACGTGGTGGGGGAAGGCGACCCGGAGCTGTACCTGCACGTCATCGAGACGCTGGCGCGCTGGGACGAGGTGGATGCCGTCATCGCGCTGGGAATCGTGGGCAGGTCCCGCTACGTGGAGGACTTCATCGCGTGCCAGGAGCGCTTCGACGGCAAGCTCTACAGCAAGGAGCTCAAGCTCGCCGTGCTCAAGGCCCAGATCCAGGCCGAGGACCGCGTCATGTCGGGCATCGGGCGGATCCAGAAGGAGACGGGCAAGCCCGTGCTGGTGGTGGCCCTCACCGAGGAGGGGCTCAGCGTGCGCAGGACGAGTCACAGCCCGGTGATCAGCCTGTCCACCCCCGAGGAAGCGGTGGACATAGTGGCGCACATGGCCTTCTACGGGGAGTACCTTGCGGGGAGGCGGTGAGGGGGGTACCCTCCTCGTGGATTGGTACATGGACTGCAGCCTCGCTCTTTTCATCGACTCCTGAGAAGAGGAGTCGATGAAAAGAGCGAGGTCAGGGAAGAACCTCTTCTGTTCAGATATCCGCAGTCACCCGGCCCAGCACGGGAACGAGGGCCTGGGCGAACACCTCGTGGCCGCGGGCGTTCAGGAGCCGTGCGTCGCGCTGGACGAGGTCGGCGTTCTTCAGAGCGTGCTCGTGCAGATACCCTGCCCACCACGTGTGGACCGCGATCATGGAGCAGTCCAGGTCCTGGCTCACCTCCCGGATGGTGCGGTAGTAGATGTTCACCGCGTCCATCTCGTACGGGTCGTCGAAGGTGTGCGACGTGGGCAGGAGGATGAGCGGGTCGAAGTGCTCCCGGGCTCGCCTCACCATCCTCACCAGGTTCTCCTTGAACTCGGAGCGGTACACCGGGAAGAAGGCGTCGTCGATGCCGAAGTGGATGAGGAGCACCCGGGGCGCGAAGGGGGCGATATCCTCGTCAAAGGTCCGGACGCCGTCAAAGGAGTTGTCCGCCTTCCTCGAACGGTTCACCACCTCGAATCCCAGGGCCTCGCAGCTGGGTCTCAGGATGTCAACGTACCCCCGGGACACGCCGGCCCCGGCGGCGATGCTCCCGCCCCTGATGAGCCAGACGGGCTTCACCGCTTCTCCGCACCCGGGATCCCCGCCAGCGGGCGCGACCAGGCGCGTTCTACCGGCTCCTGCCAGGGGGTGTTCACGCTGCCGTCACCCATGCATGCCGTGCTGACGGCCTCGACATGCCGGGAAAGCCCTCTGCAGCCGTTATCCATGCCTGTCTCCCTGAGGGGTGTGCGTGCAGGATAGCACACCCGGGGCCCGAATGGTACACGGTACGGAACGCCTCCTGTGCGATGGGTCCCGGAGGGACAATCAGCAATGGAAAATGGTGGTGTGACTTCCCCCGGGTCATTGTGGATGACAGAGCGTACGATCTTTTCAAATGTACTTATTATAAAGATGATACGTACTCCAGCCCGCCTCGTGGATTCCAGGATGGAGAAGGAAAATAAAGAATCACACTACCGATAAACAGGGGGGGGGTCCGCCATGCACCCCCCGGAATTTCTGAAAAATAGGTTGACAGAAATCCGAACCATATTGTATGTACTTCCGGTGATGAATGATGATTCACTCATGATCGTGAATGCTGGGAAAACGGTCTGTTAGGCGTTGCTCGGGAGCGGATGTTCGACTGCAAGAGAGTGGATCCGGCCGATGAAGCACATACATCCAACTATCTTCAGAACGCAATCCCGAACCGGGACGTACCAATAAAGGAAGGTAGCCAATGCTCGTAGTCGCATGTATCAAACAGGTGCCCGACACCACACAGGTCAAGATCGATCCGGTAACCAACACCCTGGTGCGCGAGGGGATCCCCTTCATCATGAACCCCTTCGACACGCATGCCCTGGAAGAGGCCCTGCGCCTGAAGGACAAGTACGGCGTGAAGGTCGCGGCCCTTTCCATGGGCCCGCCCAACACCGAGATGACGCTGCGCAAGGCGCTCTCGCTGGGTGCCGACGAGGTATACCTGCTCTCGGACCGCGCCTTCGGCGGCGCCGACACGCTGGCCACCAGCATGGTCATCGCCGAGGCGGTGCGGAAGCTCTCCCAGACCGAAGAGCTGGCGCTCGTCATCTGCGGCAAGCAGACCATCGACGGCGACACCGCCCAGGTGGGTCCCGGCATCGCCATCCGCATGAACCTGGTGCCGCTCACCCTGGTGGACCGCATCGTGAACCTCGACCTCTCCTCCAAGAAGATCACCGTGAGCAGGAAGCTCGAAGGCCGCCACGAGATCGTGGAGGCGAAGATGCCCGCCATGATCACCGTGGTCCGCGAGATCAACAAGCCCCGCTACCCCTCGGTGCCCATGCGCCTCGAGGCCCAGGACCTGCCCGTGACCCTGTGGGACA
>CAZNGL010000197.1:0-4231 GCA_964572405.1 uncultured Bacteriovoracaceae bacterium | reverse complement strand
AAGGCGATATATGCAAGCCATCCCTTGGAATGTCTGCGTAAATAGGTAAGCATTCAGCGCTCCTTCACACCCAATGACATATTGCAGGGCAAAATAGTTGAAGAGAAGAATTATTGCAAGGATTTCATGCAGGCGCCTCCTGCGCGGCCTGCCATGCAGGAGGCGCCGTAACCGGCGAGGGAACCTGTGCCCTGCAGAGAACCCCTTGTCATCTGATCCATTTCTCCCTATACTGCGCTCGGGTCTTTGTGAAAGGGCCTCATGCCTGCACGGGGAAAGGAGGGGCAATGGAGAAGGTCTTGTTTCTGAGCGGCATAGCCGGCGTGGTGGGTGGATTCTCCGTGATCTTCTACCAGGCTGTCACGTTTCTCCAGGACAACGTGTGGAACCCGTATTCCCTGCTGGATGGGATGGAACGCGTGTCTTCCTCGTTGTCCGGAAGCATCTCAGGGATCCCCGCCCTGGCGAACGTCATGGAACAGTGCCCCCTCTCCGCGGGCCTCATCGCCATCGGCGCCATACTGCTGCTGGGGGCGGGCCGCCTGAAGAACAGGTACGCATAGAGGCCTTCCGGCACCCAGGGCCCTGAGACGGCGTGCATTCTCCCGGACCGGGATCACGGCGCTTTCTTGCCCCTGCCCTTTGCATCCCTGCGCCCCTTTCCATCGGCATCCTTCCACATCCCCAGTCCCTGGGAACGGGCCTCCTTCTCGTACATGATGAACAGGTCCCGCCACGGGTGGCGAAACTGCCGGTAGGCCCTTGCCCAACCCTCGCGGATCATGCGCCCGTTCACCAGCACATCTCCGGCGTACACGTATGCAAGGATCCTGCCGTACTTGTCCCTGGCCGGGTCTGTGCAGGAGAGACGGACCTCCCTGTCCATCACCAGCGAAGAGAGAAAAGCCTTGCTCTCGGGGCCATAGGGCTCCCGGACGGTATAGGGCGTGTCCATCTCGGGCGCGTCCACACCGATGAGGCGCACCCTGGTGCCGTCATGGAGCAGGAGCGTGTCCCCGTCGAAGACCCGGGAGACCCGTGCGGTCTTGCCCGCGCCCACGGCGTGGTAGATGCCCAGGAATACGATGGATGCGCACACTGCGAGGAAGACGACGAGTTTCCCACCCCGTTTCATGGCCTCTCCTGTCCCCTTGTCCTCATCTGTCGGAGAGCTCGCCGAGCTCTTCCAGCAGTGTCCTCGCATAGAGCTCGCTGTGGCTCGCCGGGGCCAGGTGGGTCCCTGGGAGCACCCTCAGGGAGACCCGTCCGGGATCAGGCACGTCCGCGAAGAATGTCCTGGCAAACCTGATTGAGTCCTCTTCCCGCAGCCCGTCCGTCCCGTCGACGCCGAGCTGGCGGCGGGTATCCATGCAGGAGTCGTCGGCGCCGAAGATCACCGCGATACGATACAGGTGGGCCGCCATGAAGAAGGAGCTGTCGGTGTACGCCGCGCAGTCTTGGATGTCCGTGAAGATACGGCCGAGCCTGGACGGCTTGAGGTCGATGACGGCGCCGTGCACGGACCTGAAGAAGTCCCCGGCAAGACCCTTGGTGAAGCCCCATGCCGAGCTGAAGGTCTGGCCGGCATGGCCGTTGCCCATCTTGGCCGCAATCCTCAGGCATTCGTAGGAGAACCTGCCCGTGAGCCCCCAGGCGCTCCATCGCTCGTAACCCGCCGGACAGACCTGCCCCAGGGACCGGACCGAGCCCTGGTGGGCATGGGCGAACCTCCGGGCCAGAATCCCCCCGTGGGACCACCCCGTGGCAATGAGCATTGTCTTGTCCGAACCCGCTGGCGAAGACACCGGCACCCCGTTCACGGTCACCGGGAACCCGGACTGCTGCATGGACCCGGCCACGGCGAATCCCTGCCTGGCAAGGGCATACCGCACCATCTCCATGAGCACGACATCCTTTCCGCTGTCTCCATGGAACACCGGGTCTGCACCAAAGGGGGTGTCGCACACGGGTATCACCACCAGGCCGGATCTGCTCAGCAGGGCGAGCCTGCTGGTAAACCCGTAGGCGTCGTCAGGCCGCTGGGCATGTCCGTGGAAAAAGACCAGGACCGGACCTGCCGGGGATCCCCGTTTCGCATCGGCCTGTTTCTCCGGGCCGGTGCGTGCGTCAATGCATAGGAGAAAACCCCTGATCTCCTCCCCGTTGAAGCCGATGCTCAGGGACTCCACCCGGGGGTCCTTCGGCACGGACCGCTGGAGGGCCATGAGTTCTACGGGGACCATGGTCATGGCCATGAGCACGGGGATCACGACCTTCATCACCGTCTTCACCTTCCGCATATGAGGCCATGGATGTCACCCTGTCCGCGGGGGTGCACAGGGAGGCATGCCGGGCTGTATGATCTGGGCCTTTCGTTGATGGTCATTCGCTATGGGAGGAGCCCTTTTCGATGTCCAGGATGATGTGTCCGCCAGGGAACGACTTGGTCACGTAATCGTGGAGGTTCTCCATCTTCCGGATGATGTCGCGGATCTTGCGCGCCTCGGTGAGGATCGACTGGCCCATCTCCCTGGCAACGGGGCCTTCGGCGGTCCCCTTGGCGATGGCGCTCGCCTCGCCCATGAGCACGGTGAGCGGCTGGAAGACCTCATGGGCCGTGGTGCTGGCGAGCTGGGTGATCACGTCGAAGTACCTCAGCCTGTCCTGCTCGTCACGGATCGTGATATAGTTGAAGGCCCTCCTCACGGTGAACCGGAGCAGCTCTGCGGAGAACGGCTTGATGATGTAGTCATAGGCCCCGGCACGCAACGCGTCGATGACGCTGTCGATGGTGGCGTACCCGGTGATGACGACGATGAGGGAATTCAGGCGGCGTTTGTGGATGAAGTCGATGACCGCCATTCCGTCGATATCGGGCATTCTCAGGTCGGTGATCACCACGGGGTATTCCTTTTCCGTCATGAGCCTGATGCCCATCTCGCCACCCACCGCGATGTCGACCTTGATGCCCTCCTCGACGAGAATGTCCTCCACGAGATAACACTCGCCCTCGTCATCATCGATGACGAGGACCGTGCGCTCTTCGCCTGGCACAGGAGATCTCATATATCTCTCAAAAATAAACGAGACGGGTGGATTAATCAAGGGATACGTGCGAACGGAACGTGCGGTACTCTGTGCTGCATGCCACCGTCAGTCACGACGGGGGCGACGGTCGCAGGGCACCAGGGACGGGATCAGTTGTCCGTCTTGGTGAGATCCAGGTTTCCCAGATAGGAGTGCACCAACGCAACAGCCGGTGAAAGGAGCGGATTGTGGTGCTCGTCGTATTCCACCACGAATCTCTCGCCCGCGAAATAGATCACCACGGGCCTTACCTCTTCCCACCTGTTCACGAGTCTCTCCCTGTACTCTTCCATTCTCATGTGATGGCGACCTTTCCTGATCTTCTTACTGTTCTCTATCGGTCGAAACGGGGTTCACTTGAGGAGTTACAGGTCAGCTCATGCCGAAAATCATGGCAAAACGGCCGAGCCCGCTCTTGAGCTCCTGGTTGTATGTCCTGAGCTCCGGCGGCTCCATGACGATCCTGCCGAGATACTCCAGGCACTGCGACGGCTTGCTCTTCGGGTTCACGACGGTGAAGGGCTTCCTCTGGGACTCTGCCGCGCGGATGGCGTCCTTGTCGTAGAGGACCCCTCCGAGGTACTGGGGCTTCACGGAGAAGAAGGTCTCCAGGTTGTTGATGCGTTCGTCCGCGGTCTGGCAGATCCTGTTGAAGATGAAGATGCCCTGGTTGAGGTTGGCGATCTGGTTCATGACCACCCATGGAGAGAAGACCTTGCGCGGTTTGTAGAACTCCACCTTTTCCATGAGCTTCTCTTCGATGGCCTTGAACTGCTGGAACGCCGCCTTGATGCAGGCGTACCCCGCAATGATGTCCTGGGGGGTGGTGATGATGATGATCTCGTCGGAGGCCAGGGCGAAGTCGAGCACCGTGGTGGTGATGCCGGCGCTCAGGTCGAAGACCGTGAAGTCGTACCGCTGGCTGATGTTCCTGAACCCCCGGATGAACTTGGAGCGCTGGATGTAGTTGATGTTGGCCAGCTTGAACTCCCCGGAACTCCCCGCGATGAGGTCGAACCCCATCTGGGTTTTCTCGATCATGGAATCCAGCTCCACGTCCCCGAGGAGGAAATCGTACAGGGTGTACTCGGGGAACAGGGCCAGTTTGTTGGAGATGTCAGCGTTGCCGAGGTCGGCGTCGATG
>CAZNGL010000196.1:0-4273 GCA_964572405.1 uncultured Bacteriovoracaceae bacterium | reverse complement strand
CGTCAGGAGGGGGTACTTCAATCCGTATCTGAAGGGGTGATCAGAACTCCACGAACCCGCCCGAGCCGACGTCTCCGGCGGTGTCCTCGCCCGGCGGCACCTCCTCCCAGAACTCCAGGAGCATGACGGTGAAGTCGTCCTCCAGGGCCTCTTTGCAGTTGAAGGCCCTCACGTCCGCCTCTATGGCATCGATGACGTCGTTGCCCCGCAGGACGCCCACCGCGTTCTTGAAGCACGCGATGAGCCGGTCCTTGCCGTACTGGGCGCCCGAGGCGTCCTCGGTCTCGATGATGCAGTCGGTGTACATGAGCAGTGCATCGCCCATCTCGATGTTCGCCTCGGTCTTCTCCTCGTAGCCGCCGTCCTCGAAGGAGCCCAGGAAGAACCCGTCCGTGTCGAGCTCTTTGATCTCGCCGGTGGCGCGCTTGTAGAGCAGGGGGGTGGGGTGGCCGGCGTTCGTGTAGGTGATGCTCTTGTCGTGCCGGTCCGTGAGCACGAAGAACGCGGTGATGTAGTCCTCGTCGAGCACGGGCTTGAGCTCGCGGTTGAGCATGTGCATGAGGATGGTGGGGCTCGCCACGGTGGCGGCAAGGGCATGGAAGCTCATCTTGAACATGGACGAGATGAGCGCCGCCGCCACGCCGTGGCCGGACACGTCCGCGATGATGAAGCCGGTCTGGCCGCCTCCCAGGTCCACCACGTCGTACAGGTCACCCCCGATGTGGATGGAGGGGATGTACTTGCAGGTGAAGCTCACGCCGTTGCGGTTCTCGAAGGTGTCGGGCAGGAGGCTCTTCTGAAGCCTGGCAGCCATCTCCAGCTCGCCGATCATGCGCTGGTTCTGTGCGCGGATGATCTCGTTCTTCTCCTCCATCTCGGCCAGCGTGATGGCGAGCTGCGCCGCCTGCTCCTCCATGAGGTCCCTGGTTTCGGCGCTCTCCATGAGCAGGCGCTCCATGGCCTCCTTCTGGCGCGTGGACTCGGTCACGTCGGTGAACAGCACCGCGGTGTACCTGCCGCCGCTTTTCGGCTCCACGGTATGCACGGTCTTGTCGATGACGCGCTGGTCGAAGTCGCCCGTATCCAGAGATATCTGGCGGTTCCTGCCCGCCAGGAGGTCCCTGACGATCCCCGGCGCCTCCGCCAGGGGCCTGCCCAGCACCTCTTTCGACCTGATGCCGGTGATCTCCTCCGCCTTCCTGTTCCACAGGAGGATGCGGGATACGTCAGAGACGAGGAGCAGGCCCGATGGGAACGACCTGGTGAGCTGGACGATGAAATCGTCGCGCAGCACAGGAGCGGCGGGGGAGGTCTTCTTCGCCTGCGCACCCTCCCGGCGGTAGACGAGGCGCACCCGGTTGCCTTTGCCCTCGTAGACCACCTCGTGGAAGAAGTTCCGGGCGATCTGCACGCCGAGACCGCTGCCGATGTGCTTCTGCGGGTCCGGGTCGAATTGCCGTTCGTAATCGAACCCCTGGCCCTCGTCGATGACGGTGTACTCGAGGAGATCCGGGTCCATGTGGACCTGCAGCGTCACGGTCCTGTTGCCCAGATCAGGGTTCTTCCTCCTGTGCCTGACAAGCTCCTCGAAGGTGTTCTTCCTGACCGCCTTCGCCTTCTCCTCCATGGTGATGTTGAGATTGCCGTGCTCCACAGCGTTGAGCAGGATTTCGCCCAGTGCCATCTTGAGCATGTCCGTGTTCGGGCACACAGCGGCCGTGTTCAGCACCGCCTGGTTGATGATGAAGGGGATCCGCTCCACATCGCTGTCGAACTGGAGGATCTTGTCCTCCCTGACAACGCTCGCGGTGTCGGGCATCCCGCCGATGCACAGGGAGCGATGGCGGCCCTGGATCCTCTCCAGCGATTCCATGAGGGCGTCGACGGAGACGGGATTGATGAGGTAGTCCATGGCGCCCCTGCGCAGGCACTCCAGGGCAAGGTAGCCGTCCACCCTTTCCGCGGCGGCCACGATGAACGCCTGGGGGCACGAGCTGCTGAGCTCCTGCATGGCCGTGAGCCCCGAATCGTCCTCGGGACCGACCGAGACGAGGACAAGGTCGGGCTTCGCATCCATGAGACCGGCCAGAGCATCGGCGGCCGTCATTGCCCTGCTCACGGAGAAGCCCCTGCGGGAGAGCTTCCGTGCGAGATCCAAAGACGACCTGTGGCCGTCGATGATGAGGATGTCCTTGATGGACTTCATGGGAGTTCCAGTCTGCATGGCGGATTGTCCGGTGGATCGCCCCGGCACTTACGAACCCTTGTCACCCTTGACCATGCCCATGACGAACCCGGCGATGGTGTTGAGCGGCATGATCCTGCACACCCCCCCCATCTCGATGGCCACCTTGGGCATGCCGAAGACCACGCAGCTCTCCTCGTCCTGGGCGATGGTGAAGGCACCGGAGATTTTCATCTCCTTCATGCCCCTGGCGCCGTCGTCTCCCATGCCCGTGAGGATGACGCCCAGGGCATTGGGGCCCAGCACGTTGGCCGCAGAACGGAACAGCACGTCAACGGAGGGGATGTGACGGTTCACCGGGGGGCCTTCCTTGACCCTGACGAAATACCCCCTGGGCCCCTTGTTGACGATCATGTGCCTGCCGCCGGGCGCGATGAGCGCCTGGCCCTGGCGCAGCTCGTCGTTGTCCCGGGCCTCCACCACGTTCATGGCCGACAGGCCGTTGACACGCTTGGCGAAGGAATTGGTGAAGACAGGCGGCATGTGCTGCACGATGAGGGTCGGGGGCGCGTCCGCCGGGAGTTTGTTGAGGATCTGCTCCAGGGCCACGGTGCCGCCGGTGGATGCCCCGATGACGAGGACCTTTGCCCCTTCCTTGATGGGGATGGACCGTTCGGACTTGAGGATGGCGTCCATGCCCAGTTTGGGCGGCACCTCGAGGTTCGGGGGAGAGACGGCCCTCTTCAGCTTGGCCGAGGAGGCGGCCCTGACCTTGGAACACAGTTCGATGCGCAGGTCCTCCATGCCCTCGCTGAGCTTGACCTTGGGCTTGGTGAGGAAGTCGATGGCGCCCAGCGACAGGGCCTTGACCGTGGCGTCCGCCCCGTGCTCGGTGAGCGAGGAGAACATGACCACGGGCATGGGCGATGACCGCATGAGCCGGGAGAGGAAGGTGAGCCCGTCCATCTTGGGCATCTCAATGTCCAGGGTGAGGACATCGGGCTTGAGGTCCTTGATCTTGCGGATGGCGATGAGGGGATCGGGTGCGGTGCCCACCACGTCGATGCCGGGGTCGGAGTCGAGGATGTCCTTCAGGAGCTTCCGCACCAGTGCGGAGTCGTCCACGATCAATACCTTGATTCTATCCATCACCGCCTCACTCGAATAGGGTCAGCTCTCCGCCCTCGGCCTGGAGCTTCTCCTTCTCCTTGAAGAGTCTCGTCTTGTACGCCTGCTCGGCCTCGATGATCCGGGAGTCCACCGTTGACTTGAGGCGCTTGAGCAGCACCTTGCCGGTGTCCGGGAAGAAGAGGATCTTCCTTCCCGTATATCCGCCCACATCCTCCTTGACGATCTCGATCTGCTCCATCTTGAGGAAGGCGCGCACGAAGTCGATGTTGGACTCGGGGACGTTGCCGTCGGTCTTGCGGAAGTTCAGCACGTGCCCGCCGCCGAACACCTTGGCCTGGAAATGCTTCTGGGAACCGCCCTTCTTGATGATGGCGCTGATGAGCTGCTCCATGGCGAACATGCCGTACTTGGCGGACTCGGAGAGGAACATCTCCTCGGACCGCACATCCCCGGGGAGCATGAAGTGGTTCATGCCGCCGAGCCCTGTCTTGGAGTCCTTTATGCAGACGGAAATGCACGAACCCAGCACCGTGGCGATGATGTCCGTGGGGCTCACGTGGAACTCCCCGGGGTAGATGATCACCATGGTCCTGTTGAATTTCGCGCTGTGCCGTTTGTACATGCTATACCTTCTGATACACCGTATGTTTCAGGAACTTGAAGAGGTGCTTCATGGTCATGAGCGACTCAGAGTGGCCCACGAACATGTACCCGCCGTCCTTGAGGTGGTGGTACTTCTTCGCCAGTTCCTGCTTTGTCTCCTCGTTGAAGTAGATCATGACGTTCCTGCAGAAGATGATGTCGAAGGGCTTCTTCATGGGGAACACCTGGTCCATGAGGTTGAGCTTCCTGAAGGCGATCATGCCCTTGATCTGCGGCCCTGCCTCGTATCCCTCGGGACAGCGGACCATGTACCTGGAGAGGTAGGGCAGGGGGACCGGGGCGACCTGCTGGCTG
>CAZNGL010000195.1:0-4354 GCA_964572405.1 uncultured Bacteriovoracaceae bacterium | reverse complement strand
GGTCTTGTGGGGGTAGAGGTTGAACTGCTGGAACACGAACCCGATCTCCTCGCGCAGGCGCCGCAGGTTGATCTTGGGGTCGTGGATGGGCATGTTGTCCACCCAGATCTCGCCGCTGCCGATGGGTTCGAGCTTGTTGATGCAGCGGATGAGCGTGCTCTTGCCGGAACCGGACGGCCCGCAGATGACCACCACCTCGCCGGCTTCCACGTGGAAGTCCACGTCGTTCAGGACGTGGAGATCGCCGAACCACTTGTTCACCTTCTTGAACGTGATCATGCGCACCTGCTTTACTGCAGCGATGGAGAGCATCCGGGCCGTGAAAACTATAGAGGAGGTGGGCTCGGGGTGTCAAGCAGGGGATGTTTTTGTGATTTATGCAGGATCAGAGATACATGTCGGGATGGGTCGCCTGTCCACGTCGTGTCCCGGACGGTCCGCAGGGCTCAGGATGGAACCCTTCGGACCGTCACGGCTGGTGATAGGAATCGGGGGACTATGGAAATACGCGGGCATCAGCCTTCCTGCCCTGACCTCCGCTTCGCCTCCCTGTCCCTGAGCTCGCGCCTGAGGATCTTGCCGATGGCGCTCTTGGGGAGCTCGGAAAGGAACTCCACCTCGGTGGGCACCTTGTAGGCGGCGAGCCGTTCCCGGCACCACGCCCTCACCTCGTCCGCGGTGAGCGACCCGCCGGGTCTGGGCACCACGAAGGCCTTCAGGCTCTCCCCGCGGTAGGCGTCGCTCACGCCCACGGTGCACGCCTCCAGGATCCCGGGGTGGCCGAACAGGACCTCGTCCACCTCCTTGGGGTAGACGTTGAACCCGCCGGCTATGATCAGGTCCTTCTTCCGATCCACGATGGAGAGATAGCCCTCCTCGTCGAAGACCCCGATGTCGCCGGTGTAGAACCACCCGTCCCGCAGGGCCGAGGCGGTTTCGGACGGTTTCTTGTAGTATCCGGTCATGACCTGGGGCCCCTTGATGCATACTTCCCCGGACTCGCCGGTCTTCATTTCCACCTCGCCGGTCTCGATGTCCACGATGCGGATGTCCGTGTTCGGCAGCGGCAGGCCCACGGTGCCGGGCTTCATCCTGCCGCCCCAGGGGGTGCAGGTGGCGAAGGCCGTGTTCTCGGTGGCGCCGTACACGTCGTAGATGGTGGCGTGGTGCAGCTCCCTGAGCTCCCTGACCGTGTCATCGGGCAGCGGCGCCGCGCCGGCGAAGTAGCCCTTGACGAAGCCCAGGTCCATGGTGCGGAACTCCCTGTTCTGCAGGAGCCCGGTGTAGATGGTGGGCACGCCCGGCAGGAACGAGGGCCTGAACTTTTTCAGCTGCTCCACGATGACCTCCGGGGTGGGCCGCGGCACCAGCACGCAGGTCCAGCCGCTCCAGATGGGCAGGTTCTGGCTCACCGAGTAGCCCGCGGAGTGGAAGATGGGGTACACGCCCAGCAGGCTCTCGGAGGCGTCGGCGAGGTCCGGGAACCAGGCCCGGAAGATCTGCACCACGGACGAGATGTTGGCGTGGGTGAGCATGGCGCCCTTGCTCACGCCCGTGGTGCCGCCGGTGTAGATGAGGGCGGCGAGGTCGTCCCAGCCGGCCTCGATCTGAACCGGGGTGTCCGGCTGGTCCTTCAGCAGGTCCATGAACTGGTGAACGCCCGTCTGCGGCGTGATCTTCCGGTACATCTCCTTCTTCACGAAGGGGAAGAGCTGCCTGGCCGGGAAGGGGAGGAAGTCGTTGATATGACAGGTGACCACCGTGTCGATCTTGGTGGAGGCCCTGATCTTGAGGATCCTCGGCAGGAGAAGGTCCAGGGTCACCACGACCCGTGCGTCCGAGTCATCGAGCTGGAAGGCGAGCTCCCGTTCGGTGTACAGGGGGTTGTTCATGGCGGTCACCGCGCCGAGGCGGTAGCAGGCGTGGTTGGCAATGACCGCCTGGGGGATGTTGGGCAGGAGCATGGCCACGGTGTCGCCCTTCTTCACCCCCAGGGCCTTCAGCGCCCGGGCGAACCGGTTCACCAGGCCTTCCAGGTCACGGTAGGAGATCTTCCTGCCCAGGTAGACATAGGCGGTGTTCGGGCCGAACCTCCGGGCCGAGTTCGCCAGCGCTTCGGCCATGGTGACCGTGCGGATCTCCACCTCCGCGGGGACGCCGGGTGCGTATGCAGCGTGCCAGGGGCGTTCAAGGGGCATGACATTCTCCTTTCAGTGCAATGGGCCGTGCATCTCGTGGAAAGGGCGGGATCGTGGTGGCTGCTAGGGGAAAGAATAACCGCATCGTGCGGCAGGTCAAGGGACGTACCGGGGCGAGGGAGGGGCTACGGGCCCCCTGCAGACCGGCGGGCCCTTGCGACGATACGGTCCATGACCGTGTTCACCACCCCCGGCAGGAGCCGTTTCGCGGCGAGGATGCACTTTCCCTCCATGCCAGGCAGGATGAGGAAGCGCCCGCGCTCCATGCCGCGCAGCATGGCCCGGGCCACCTCGTCCGGGGTCATGAGCCCGGCGCTCTCCCCCAGGGCCTTCGTCTCGGAGGGCTTGGTCAGGTTCTCCCGGGCAAAGCCCGGGGTGTCCGTGTCGGGGGGGCAGAGCACGGACACGTGGATACCGTGGGGCTTCATCTCGCTCCGCAGTGCTTCGGACAGGCCGATGACCGCGAACTTGGACGCACTGTACGCCGTGTACCCGAACACGCCCAGGAACCCCGCGATGGAGGAGACGTTCACGATGTGCCCGCCGGAGGCCTTCATGGAGGGGATGAGCGCGCTCAGCACGTTCCACATGCCGTAGAGGTTGGTTTTGATGCTCTGGTCGAACATGGCGAAGGGAATCCTGTCGAAGTAGTCAGGGTAGGCGAGCCCCGCGTTGGCGATGACGACGTGCGGATGCCCGAACTCAACGATCGCAGCTGACAGGGAGGAAGCGACGAGGTCGTGGTCCGTGACGTCGAGGCTCGCCCACCGGACGCGCTGGCCGGGATGCGTCCTGCACGCCTCGATCTCACGGGCCGCCTCCTGCAGCGCCTCCACCCTCCGGGCGAAGACGAACACGTCCGCGCCGAGCGATGCGAAGAGCTTCGCGCAGGCGAGCCCGATGCCGCTGGAGCCCCCGGAGATGTACACGGTGCGTTCCCGGTACCTGTCTTTCTTCGCCATGGCCACCCCCTGTGGAACATTGTACCACCAATCGCCCCTGCTTCCCATGCCCGCGTGACCGGACCGGCATGGGGGACACGGATTTTCCCCCTTGCGCCCGCGCCTCGAAGGCGTATTCTGTATATGACATGGCAGGGAAGGGGTATTCTCTCGTCGACTGGATCAAGGTTCTCTGGATCTGCCTGTGGGCAGCCATGGCAACCCTTGTGTTGTTCCTGCCCGTCACCGTTGCCGCGCTCCTGAGCAGGACCGGCAACCTGGCGTTCACGCTGTCCAAGGTCTGGGCCCGCATCATGCTCGCTGCCACCGGTGTCCGGGTGGTGATCCGCGGCAAGGAAAGGATCAGGCCCGGCCGGTCCCATGTCATCATCAGCAACCACCAGTCCGAGTACGACATTCTCGCCATCGTCACCACGCTGGGCATCCAGTACCGGTGGATCATCAAGAAGGAGCTGAGGAATGTGCCCCTGTTCGGCTATGCCCTGTACGCGTCCCGGAACATCTTCATCGACCGGGGCGACCACGAGCAGGCCATGCAGAGCATCCGCCACGGGCTCGAGCGCCTGCCCGAAGGGGTGAGCGTGATGTTCTTCGCCGAGGGGACACGCTCTGCGGACGGCTCCATCGCTCCCTTCAAGAAGGGCGGGTTCCAGGTGGCGCTGGAGAAGGGCCTGCCCGTCCTGCCCGTCACGGTGAACGGCAGCCGCAGGGTTCTGCCCAAGAAGAGCCTGGCCTTCCACCCGGGCCCCATCGAGGTGGTGGTGGCGGACCCCATCGACACCACCGGCTACACCCGGGAGACCCTGCAGGACCTGGTGGACCGCACCAGGGGCGTCATCGTAGCCAACTTCAACCCGGACTACCCTTCAGACAAGCCCATTGACTAGGCCGGGCCTTCCCGCCATTATGGTCCATGCCAGACGTGTTTTCTTGACGACTACCGTACTTGAGGGGGTGCTGCATGGGCAAGGTACTGGTGACCGGGGCCGCGGGGTTCATCGGCTCGCACGTGGTCAGGGAGCTGCTGGCCGCGAACCGCTCCGTGAGGTGCCTGGTGCGGCCCGGGGAAAACACGGCGAACCTCAAGGGTCTCGATGTGGAGACCCTGACCGGCGACATCCTCGATGCGGCCGCCGTGAAGAAGGCCCTGGACGGGGTGGACACGGTCTTTCACCTGGCCGCGGTGTTCTCCAT
>CAZNGL010000194.1:0-4377 GCA_964572405.1 uncultured Bacteriovoracaceae bacterium | reverse complement strand
CCCTGGAGGTGACCGTGGAGATGGGCAGGACCAGGATGCTCATCAACGACCTGCTGCAGATCGGTCAGGGATCCGTCATCGAGCTGAACAGGCTTGCGGGCGAGCCCCTGGACATCCTCATCAACAACAAGCTCATCGCACGGGGCGAGGTGGTGGTGGTGAGCGAGAAGTTCGGCATCAGGATCACGGACATCGTGAGCCCCCTGGAAAGGGTGAAGAGGCTCGCATGAGGTGTCTGAAGGCAGCGGCACTCCTGTGCCTCCTTTCGTACGGCCAGCCGCTCCTGGCGGCCGAGGCGGGCTCCGTGTCAACGGGCCTCAGGGCGGCGGCGTCCCTGCTGTTCGTCATAGCCCTCATGTTCGCGCTGGCATGGGCCGTCAGGCGGTACGGTCCCGTGGCCAGGGTCCGCAAGTCCCTCGGGCTGGACGTGCTCGGGCAGGTGGCAGTGGGGAACAGGGCGAGCCTCGCGCTCATCAGGGTCGGCAGGTCGGTGCTCCTCATCGGGGTCACCGCCAGCGCCGTGACCCTGCTCAAGGACATGCAGGAGGGCGATTTCGAGCACTCCCTGTCACAGTACGAGGGGGGAGGGCGGCAATGAAGGTCCTGCGCATGCTCGTTCCGGCGCTCATCATCGCCGTGTCTATCCCCGCAGTCCTGAACGCCGCGGAGGGCGTCACCATCCCCAGCGTCAGCCTGGGGGTGAAGCAGGCGGGGAGCCCCGAGGACGTCGTGGGGGCCCTCCAGATCCTGTTCATCCTGACCATCCTGGCCCTTGCCCCTTCCATCGTGATCATGGTCACCGCCTTCACCCGCATCGTGGTGGTGCTGGGCTTTCTCCGCCAAGCCCTGGGCACCCAGCAGATGCCCCCCATGCAGGTGCTCACGGCGCTCGCCATTTTTTTGACGTTCTTCATCATGTCTCCCACCTTGGACAAGATCAACGAGCAGGCTTTGACCCCCTACAAGAACGGGAGCATCACCTTCGGCCAGGCCCTCACGAACGCCGAGGGACCCATCCGTGACTTCATGTTCAAGCAGACCCGGGAGAACGACCTGCAGCTCTTCATGGGCCTGACCACCAGGGAGAAGCCCAAGAACAAGGAAGACGTGCCCACCCGGGCGCTCATCCCCGCGTTCATGATAAGCGAGCTCAAGACGGCCTTCCAGATCGGGTTCATCCTGTTCATCCCCTTCCTCATCATCGACATGGTCGTGTCGTCGATCCTGCTGTCCATGGGCATGATGATGCTGCCGCCGGTCATGATCTCCCTGCCGTTCAAGATCATGCTCTTCGTGCTGGTGGACGGGTGGAACCTGCTCGTCGGGTCAATCATAAGGGGGTTTGTCGGATGACACCGGAAACCATCACCACCATGATGGCGGAGGCCATCAAGATCACGCTCCTCGTGTCGGCGCCCATGCTGCTGATGGGCCTGCTCGTGGGTCTCTCCATCAGCATATTCTCGGCTGTCACCCAGATCCAGGAGATGACGCTCACCTTCGTGCCCAAGATCGTGGTGGTCTTCCTGGCGCTGCTGGTGGCGCTGCCGTGGATCATGGAGAAGCTCGTCACGTACACGGCGAACCTCTTCGCGAACATCCCCAACCTTGTGCGATGAACGAGCTCGTCACCTTCGCCTGGACTGATTTTCTCTCGCTGTTCCTCATCTTTGTCCGTGTGGGCGTCGTCTTCGCGGTGGTGCCCTTCTTCAGCGGAGATATCATCCCGCGCAGGGTCACGGCGCTCATCGCGCTCTTTCTGAGCTACATCCTCATGCCCGTCGTTCCGCAGGTGCAGATCAGGCCCGAGGACCTGAACCTCCTCCTGCTGACGTCCATCCTGGTCCACCAGATGCTCGTCGGCCTGGCACTGGGGCTCGCCATCGACGTGATCTTCGCTGGCATCCAGATCGGCGGCGAGCTCATGGGCTTCCAGATGGGATTCTCCATCGCCAACGTGGTGGACCCCATGACCGGCGCTTCAGCGCCCATAACGTCCAATGTCCTCTACATCACCGCCTTTCTCCTGTTCTTCTCGTTCGGTGGACATCACATGCTCATCAAGGCCTTGGTGGACTCATTCTCCATCGTTCCCGTGGGCGGCGGCCCGGTGCGCACCCCGTTCCTCATGGCGGCGGTCACCTACGCGGGCCAGATGTTCGTCATCGGGATCAAGGTGGCCGCGCCGGTGATGGGCACCCTGCTTCTGGTGAACGTGTCCTTTGCCATCATCGCGCGGGCACTGCCCCAGATGAACGTGTTCCTCATGGCCTTCCCGCTGACCATTGCCGTGGGCCTCGTCTTCACGGCGCTCATCATCAGGATGATGCCCGTGCTCATGAGCGGATCGCTCGATCGGGCCTGGAACTTCATGCGGTCGGCCATGGTGCTGTACTGAGGGTCCGGAGGGTTTGTCTCCCGGGCAGCAGAGACCCCATGGAGTCTCCATGGGATTCCAGGAATGCGGGACCTGGGTGATGCACCGCTGCCACAATCACCCCTTGCGCACGCACGAGAACCGGAACCGCCCGGGACCGGGTGAGACACCGTGACAAGCTCTTGCTTTTGGCCCCCGCATCGTATTATCCCTAGGGGGGTATGGAACGGATCGAACTTGTGAACGGCGTGCTCATCGAGGTGGAGGACAAGACCACGCACCTCTCCGGCGAGCTGTACATGGTGCACGTGTCCATCACCTTCTCCGTGGCCCTGGACGAAGATGACGCTGAGCTGAGGAAGTACTGCCCCGGCGGGCGCCTCAGTCTCACCCGGGTGCTCAACAGACCCGGGGTTCATGCACGGGATCTCTCCGAGGTGAAGAGGGGCCTGAAGGAATCCTTCCTGAACACGAACCTGCCCTACCTGGAGAACCCCCGGTTCGTGGAGCGCTTCAAGCGCACCAGCCTCGCCAGGTACCGGGAAGCCGAGGAGAAGGCCCGCAAGGCTGCGCTCCATGAAACATGACAGCGGCCTGACACCCATGATGCAGCAGTACCTCGAAATCAAGAGGGACTGCGCGGACGCCATCCTGTTCTACCGCATGGGGGACTTCTACGAGATGTTCCACGACGATGCCGTGGTGGCCTCCAGGCTGCTGGGCATAGCGCTCACCACCCGGGACAAGGGCAAGGAGAACCCGGTGCCCATGTGCGGGGTGCCGTACCACAGCGCATCGGCCTACATCTCCCGGCTCATCCGGGCCGGCCACAAGGTGGCGGTGTGCGAGCAGGCCGAGGCTCCATCTGCCGCCAAGGGTCTGGTTCGGCGAGAGGTGGTGCGCATCATCACGCCGGGCCTCGTCATGGAGGACGACCACCTCGTCCGGGACAGGGCCAACTACCTCATGGCCGTGTGCTCCTCCCTGAAGAACGGACGATACGGCGTCGCCTATATCGACATTTCCACCGGGGACTTCAGGGCCACCGAGCTCCAGGCCAGGGAAGACCTCGTCGCCGAGATGTTCCGCGTGGGGCCCAGCGAGGTCGTAACCGCGGAAGAGGGTCTTGTGCCGGACGGCTTCCTCGTGAGCCCGGTGGGTCTGCCCCTGTCCGCGCAGCGGGCTCACCAGATCCTGAGCGACCACTTCGGCACGGTGACCATGGACGGTTTCGGGTTCAAGGACAGTCAGGACGCCCTGAGGGCCTCGGGCATGGTGCTGGAGTACGTGAAGCACCACAGCAAGACGGTGCTGCCCCACATCACCTCCCTGACGTTGTACAACCCTGGCCGCTTCATGATGCTCGGACCAACCACGAAACGGAACCTGGAGCTGTTCGAAACCATCTCGGGCCGCAGCGAGAACACCCTGTTCTCCCTGCTCAACCATACCGGCACCCCCATGGGGTCCCGCATGCTCGCCGACTGGATCTCCTTTCCACTCATGGATATGGATGCCATCAACGCGAGGCTCGATGCGGTGGAGGCCCTGCTCTCCCGGGAGACGGTCCTGAACGGGCTTCGGGAGGTGCTGAAGGACATCCCGGACCTGGAGCGGATCATCGGCAGGATCTGTGCGGGTTCTGCGGGTCCACGGGACATGCGCTCCCTGGCGGAAGGCCTCGGGGAGATCCCCCGCATCAGGTCCATGGTGGAAGATGTCGACGCACCGCTCCTGATGGAACTCTGCCAGGGGCTTTCCCCCCTGGACGAACTCAGGGAGCGGATCGACAGGACCATGGTGGAGGCCCCGCCGCTGCGCCTGACCGACGGGAACGTCATCGCCACAGGCGTCGATGCCGAGCTGGACGAACTCAGGGAGCTGCGCAGGGACTCCCGGCAGTGGATCGCCGCGCTGGAGGCCCGCGAGCGCGAGGCCACGGGCATCGGCACCCTCAAGATCGGGTACAACAAGGTCTTCGGGTACTATATCGAGCTCAC
>CAZNGL010000193.1:0-4409 GCA_964572405.1 uncultured Bacteriovoracaceae bacterium | reverse complement strand
CAAGGAGATCTTCATGGAGCACCTCTGGCCTGAGGATGACCCCGGGAAGACCGCCGGCCGTTTTCACGTCACCCTGACCACCCTGCGCAGGATTCTGGAGCCGGACCTGGAGCGGGGCACGCCGTCATCATACCTCAAGGCGGACGGGGATGCCTACCTCCTCGACCTCGGACGGGACGGTGGGGTGGACATTGACCGCTTTCACGAGGCGTGCAGGAAGGCCAAGGCCGCCCAGGACCCATCCCAGGCCATGGGACATCTCATGGAGGCAAGACAATGCTACACGGGCGATTTCCTCGAGGAGGATCCCTTCGAGCCATGGTGCAGGGAGGAGCGCGACAGGCTCAGAGAGACCTACCTTTCGGTGCTGGCCAGCATCGTGGACTGCCATATCATGGAGCGGGAATACGATGCGGCCATAGAGACATGCACCGCATACCTTGAACTGGACCCCTATGCGGAGGACATCTATCGGGAACTGATGCGCCTGTACCTCTTCACCGGGAACAGGCCCATGGCCGTGAAGACCCATGAGCGCTGCGTGAAGTATATCGTGGAAGACCTCGGATGCCCCCTGAGCCGGGAGACCGAACGGCTGACAGAGGAGATGCTTCACCTGAACGGAACAAAGGGGTAAAAAAATGGCTACATCCCTTCCCGGGAGGAGGCGCCCCGGGGAGAAGGTGTAGCCAACATAACTGCCAGGCTAGTTTTTTGCCGGATACCACCTGCTGATCTTGAACTCTGTCCGGGGGCGGTATTTCCTGATAAGTTCCTCCACCGCCTCGTTCACCAGGTGCGAAGGATCCTTTCCCGTCATGGCGGCAAGCCGCGAGAGAAAGGCGTCGTGGGACTCGTTTATCTGTACGTCCACCTTGCTCCGCCTGCTGGACAAACATTCCGCATCCAGGATAAACGGCCTTCTTCTCGGTGCACCCATTGTCGCCCCCACGTTCGAGATTCTCCGTGATCGCATCTCCCACGCCATGTCCATGGTCTCCGGGAGATATGGAGAAATTATTATTATCATTATGAGAGCAACCGACCACCCTGTCGATGTTGAAAGAGGGGTGATGCTTTAGTGATAATTTCTAACTAATTTAGGGTTTTCAGGAAGGTCCGCAGATTCTGCTTGCTGTTCTTCAGACCCGCCTTTGTGCGGATGTTGAAGCGGTAGGTGTGGACCGTGTTGAGGGAGACATCGAGGATCCGGGAGATCTCCCTGGAGCTCTTGCCCTCCCTGATGAGTGCTGCCACCCTCATCTCGGCGCGGGTAAACCCCAGGTGCTCCATGGAGACGATCCTTGCAAAGGGGGACGTTATATCATTGAGCTGAGCCCTCACCAGGGCGACGGAGCGCATCTGCCCCGTATCCAGCCCGGACTTTTCCAGGCTGTCCAGGGTGGGCAGCACAAAGGTCCTGATGTTCGAGATGATGTTCATCTCCATGGCCTGCCTGTCCTCGTCCCGCTGCTTGAGCAGGACCTTCAGGGCTGCATTCATGTCCTCGAGTTCGGCCCCCCGGCTCCGCAGCTCCAGCTCACTGGCCCTGAGTGCGGCCTCGGTCTTCTTCCTCGCCTCGATCTCCCCGGTGAGCTCCTCAAGTGCATTGCTGAGGTCCAGGGTGCGGGATTTCACCATCTCTTCGAGTTGATCCCGGTGCCTCAGGAGCTCCTCCTGGGCACGCCGCATCTCTGTTATGTCCTGGATATGGGAGAGGATGCAGGGCACGCCCTCCAGATCTATGAGCCGCGCCGAATGGAGGGTGTCCCTCGGTTCTCCGCCCTTGATCCGATAGGTCAGAGGGTACGCATCCAGTCCGTCATCCCTGACCCTGCGCGCGATAAAATCCGAACGGATAAGGGGATCTTCCCAGAACCCGAGGTCCGTGGTGGTGCGCCCGATGACATCCTCGCGGCAGTAGCCGGACCATGCCGCCCATGCCTCGTTGGCGTCGATGATCACCCCCTGGCGGACATCCGTTATCACCATGGGCGCAGTGCTTGCATGGAAGGCGGCGGAAAATTTCCGTTCCGATGCAAGGAGGGCTTCTTCCGCCCTCCTCCGCCCAGTGACATCGCGCGACACACCGTGGAGGCCGATTACAGAGCCTGAACCGTCCCTGATTGCGCTCACCACGTTCTCGAACCACCGTTTCGTGCCGTCCTTGTGGTAGTACTCGGCCTCCATGGCGATCGTCCTGTCCGGGTCCACCCCCTCCTGAGCGTCTCTCTCGAGCTCCTGCGCGAGCATGCTCATGCAGAGTGCATAGGATTCCGGCGTGAGCTGGTCCTTCGGATCCTGCGCCATGCGCTCTTCCGGGGTGAACCCCAGTGCCCTGGCAATGGACGGGCTGACATAGGTGGTGCGCAAAGCCAGGTCCATGGTCCACACGATATCGTTCATCTTTTCCGCAAGAAAACGGTACTTCGCCTCGCTCTCCTGCAGGGCGATCTCCGCCTTCCTTCGGCCCGTGACGTCCAGGACCACGCCGCTGAACACGATCCCGCCGCCTGTTGGCTTCGGGTTCGATGCCCCCTGGAGGTAGCGTTCTTCACCGTCCGGCCGGATGAACCTGCATTCGTATTCCCATCTGCCGCACGAACGGACCGCCTGCATGATCGAGCTCAGAAACCCCTCCCTGTCCTCGGGTGCGACACAGGCCCGGAAACGCTCGAAATACCCGTCGACGCTGCTGTCCAGCCCGGTGATCTCCCGGGCGTTCCTGCTGATGTAGGAGAGCCCCATCTCTCCATTCTCACGGGCATAGAACTGGTAGATGGCGGCCGGTATGGCATCGGCGAGTTCCCTGAACAGCTCGTCGCTGTTCTTCGGGGGATCCCCTTCGCCGGCAGTCATGAGGTTCCCGGCCTTTGAACCGTGCAGGACATCATCCATGTGTTTCTGCCTGAATATTCCCACCCATTGGGAATCCCGCATCGGGCACCATGGGATTACCCGATATGTTTCAGCGTAAGGAGGTCAATGTCCGTCATGGGCTGATATTCTGTAATGAGGTCTCCGATGGCCTCGTTCACCAGCAGCGAGAGCTCCTTGCCGGTGAGCGCCGAAAGGACCATGAGGGCCTTCGCATACCGCTCCTCGATGTAGTAGTTCCTCTTGACAAGACGCACCTCCCCCTCGGCGTCTCGCAGACCCAGGGGCTTCCTGCCTCGTGTTCCCATGGTCACCTCTCATGAAATATCTTGCATGGAGCTGCATCCCGCTGCGTATGCACGGTTCTTATTCAGCCAGGAAGCACCTCTGCCCGTACCTGATGCGCGATCCCTGCATGTCCTTATCCCTGAAGGCGGGGCACTTTCCAGGACGACCTGCATATCCATATTGATACGTTCACCAAACCTTATCACAGACATTCATGAAAACATAGGAGAATCACCAGCAATAATGCTTAGATGTGTTTAATGAAGGGCGCACTCTTCTTCCAGAGCACCTCTGAATCTCATCGTATCGGCATCGATTATCTTAACGCTTCCCCGAACCCGTGGCTCCAAGAAGATGCTCTGGAATTATCAGAACGCCGGGGTAAAGGCGTACAGACACAGGATCCCGCCCTGACCGTTCACCTCGGCTTTGGCAGGCCTGCCGTTCATGATCTCCAGGGCGCAGGACCTGATCTCGTCCGCCACCGCCTCAAGCGCCCTGCCCTCGAGGACCGCTCCGGCGTTCACGTCCATGTCGTCCTCCATGGCCCGGTAAACCCTGCTGGTGCTGCACACCTTCAGCACGGGCACGAGGGGGAACCCGGCAGGGTTTCCCCTCCCGGTGGTGAAGATCATGAGCTGGCACCCCGCAGCGGCAAGGCCGGCCATGGACTCCATGTCGTACCCGGGTCCGTCCATGATCATGAGGCCTTTGGCTGCAGGCCGCTGCCCGTAGTCCACAACCCCGGTGATGCCGCGGCTGCCCGCCTTGCAGATGCAGCCCAGCGACTTCTCCCGGATGGAGCTCATGCCGCCGTCCATGTTGCCCGGCGCGATGACCAGCGAGGCGAGCGGGCCCAGGATGTCCCTGGTGCGCTTCTCCGCCTCGTCGATGATGCGCGTGATCTTCTGTCCCACGTCCGGCGTCGCCGCCCTGCGGGACAGGATGTGCGCCGTGCCGATCATCTCGGTGCTCTCGGTGAGGACCACGGTGCCGCCTTCGTCCACGAGCCAGTCGGAGACCAGCCCGAGGGCGGGGTTGGCGGTCACACCGGAAAAGGCGTCTGACCCGCCGCACTCGAGGCCGAGCACGATGTCCGAGACCGGGCGCTGTGTCCTGGCCATGGACGAGGCATCCCGGAGCATCTTCCCGGCAATGGCGATGCCCTTGTCCGCGGTCCTGCGCGAGCCCCCCTCGTTCTGGATCATGAGGCACTCCACGGGTCTGCCGGTGGAGCCGATCTC
>CAZNGL010000192.1:0-4590 GCA_964572405.1 uncultured Bacteriovoracaceae bacterium | reverse complement strand
GCGGAGATCCAGGTGGCGAACCTCATCAAGGAGGGAAAGGGCTCCAAGGAGATCGCCGCCATCATGAACGTCTCCGTGAACACCGTCCTCACGCACCGCTACCACATCCGCCAGAAGACCGGCCTCAAGCACTCGAAGGTGAACCTGCAGTCGTACCTGAAAACCCTGGAATATCCTCGCCAGTGATTGGGCATCACTAGTCGGTCATGGTTCTTTCACTGTACGAATGCCCACCCGTCCGCCCGATACCGTAGCCAGGGGAAGACAGGGGATGGACTCCGGGATCACGCGGCGTGAGGACATCGCTCCGGAACACCCTCTTCCTGAAGCATCATGAAAAACACGGGAGGTACCATGGGAACACTCAGGCTTGGCGAAGGTATGGATACCCGGACACTCATCGCCGGGGGCACACTGACCGTCCGGGATGCATCGGCCCTGCAAGGGTTGCTGGAAAAGGCATTCGAATCTGTGCGCGTCCTTCTCATTGACCTGTCCGGGGCGCAGTCTCTCGACTTTGCCTGCGCCGAGGTGCTGTGCAGCGCGAACAGCGCCTTCCGTGCCGCGCACAAGACCCTGAGCATCACGGGTATCGTGCCCGAGAGCATCAGACAGTCACTGAACGACATGGACATCGGGCCCGCGAACTGCGACAGGGAACCTTCCGACCACTGTCTCTGGAACATGAAAGGATGGAATGATCAAGAGAGCCCTGGACGTTGATCATGCTGCGGGCGTGAGGCAACCGGCCCCTCTCATCCAGAGGCCCGGAACGAACACCCATCCATCAGGCGCGTGCAACGCCTGACCTCCGGTTCGGCAAGGTCAGGACTCATCCTCCCTGACCTTGCTTTTTTTCAACCAGAACGGACACCGCCAGGCCAGTGTTCCCCTGCCACTATTCGAAAAATCTATACGTTGCATGAGCTGTGAGAAGCTCCTACGGTAGAGGCGGGATTGTCTCCCGCCGCGGAGATACCGCCAGTACGGTCTTCCGTGATATACTCCTTGCGCCATGGCATGCTGCATCACGCCAGGGTCACATATTCCCGTCATGGAGGAGGCGCTGCGACGATGACCAGGTCCGACTACCCGGTCACCACGGCCGTCCGGGTATTGAGAGACAAGAAGATCGACTTCATCCCCCACCTCTGCACCTACGTGGAGCACGGCGGTACGCACCATGTAGCCGAGTTCTTCCACATCCCCGAGCACCGGGTCATCAAGACGCTCGTTATGGAGGACGAGCGCAGGAAGCCCTTCATCGTGCTCATGCACGGGGACTGCGAGGTTTCCACCAAACAGCTCGCCCGGGAGCTGGGTGTGAAGCGCGTCGACCCGTGCGAAGAGAAGGACGCGAACCGATACACCGGCTACCTGGTGGGCGGCATCAGCCCGCTGGGCACCCGCACGCGGCTGCCGGTCTGCGCGGAGGAGACCATCTTCGAGCTCGAGCGCATCTTCATCAACGGCGGCAAGCGGGGTTTCATGGTGGAGATCGATCCCAAGGACCTGGAAAGGGCCTTCCCGGTGAGGCGGGTGCACGTGGCGCTCAGGGAGTAGACCGATCCCCGCGTTCCGGGGTTCCGCCACCTCTTGTGCCCTTTGAAATGGAACCCGCGTGCATTATAAACAAGAGTGAAGCACCATGCACTGAACATGGGGGGAGGAAGCTATGGCAGACCTCATCGACGCCAAGACGAGGAAGGAACTCAGGGAGATCCTTAAACGACTCAAGGACCAGGTGCGCCTCGTGTTCTTCTCCCAGGAGCACGCCTGTGTGGCCTGCCGGGAGCAGGAAAATCTCCTGATGGAGCTCTCCGGCCTGTCCGAAAAGATCACCCTGGAACGGCGGGACCTCCTCACCGATGCAGGGCTTGCCCGGGACCTGGGCGTCAACAAGGTCCCGGCAACGGCGGTCATGGGAGCGAAGGACTACGGCATCCGTTTCTTCGGCATGACCATGGGCTATGAGTTCGGCTCCCTCGTCGAGGCGGTCCTCCTGGCATCTTCCGGGATCTCCGGGCTTGCCCCGGAGATGGAGCGTCTCCTCGGGCTCATCGATGTCCCGGTGCACCTGGAGGTCATGGTGACGCTCACCTGTCCGTACTGTCCCAAGATGGTGCACCTGGCCCACCAGATGGCCGTGGCCAGCGTACACATCCGCGCCGACATGGTGGAGTCCTCGCAGTTCGCCCCGCTGGTGCAGCGCTACAACGTTTCCGGCGTGCCCAAGACCGTGATCAACGAAGGATCCGCAGCCTTTGAGGGTGCCCTGCCCGCATCCCAGGCCGTCCTCGAGGTCCTCAAGGCAGTCAAGCCATCCGTGTACGAGGAAATCGACGCCCGGATGCGCGAGGCCGCGGGCGAGCGCTTCGCGAAGCCCGCGTCGCCGGACGTGGCCTATGACGTCCTCATCGTGGGGGCAGGCCCGGCGGCACTCTCCGCGGCCATCTACGCCTCCCGCAAGAACCTGGCCGTGGCCCTCGTGGGCGAGGCAACAGGCGGCCAGATCACCAACACCGCAGATATCGAGAACTGGCTCGGCATCCCGCACATGAGCGGCCGCGAGATGGCGGCCCTGTTCCGGGCCCATGCCGAACGCTACCCCCTTGCCGAGCAGCTGGGCGTGAAGGTGAGCTCCGTCAGGCAGGAGGGAGGCCTGTTCGTGGTGGACACGGCGCAGGGGCCGTCTTTCCGGGGGCGATCCGTGATCTACTGCGCGGGCAAGGAGTACCGGACGCTGGGCGTGCCCGGCGAGAGCCGTTTCCTGGGCCGGGGCATCGCCTTCTGCGCCACCTGCGACGCGCCGCTGTTCAAAGACCGGAACGTGGCGGTCATCGGCGGCGGCAACTCGGCCTTCACCGCTGCCCGCGACCTGCTGGCGTATGCCCGCGAGATCCGCGTCATCAACATCCTGAAGGACTTCCAGGCAGACCCGGTCCTCATGGGCGAGGTGACAGGGGCGAAGAACGTGGAGCTCATGGGAGGCATGCAGGTGGTGGAATTCCTGGGCATGGAGAAGCTCACCGGCGTCCGCCTGGCCGCGACCGACGGCACGGACAGGCTGGACCTGAACGTGGACGGCGTGTTCCTGGAGATCGGCCTCGTGCCCAATTCGTCTCCGGTGAAGGACCTGGTGCGGCTCAACAGCTCAGGCGAGATCGAGGTGGACCGCGACCAGGGCACCTCCGTCCCGGGGTTCTTCGCCGCGGGCGACGTGACGGACGAGCGCGAAAAGCAGATCGTGGTGGCCGCGGGGGCGGGCGCCAAGGCGGCCCTTGCGGCGTACAATTATCTTCTCCAGAGAGGGTCTGTCGTGGTACAGTGAACAGGATCCATGGAATTCTTGTCGGGGAGGTGGATGCCGTGCAGAAACAACCCACCGGAACGCTCACCAGGGCCCTGGCCGCGGTGTGTACCGTCTGCCCCGTGTGCAGGGCTGCCCGGAGGAACCAGAAAGGGCTGCTCTACTCCTTTGTGAAGACCATCGAGGGGAGGTTCTGCCCCTTCTGCATGGCCTACGAGAAGGTGTATGGAAAGAAGGCCCACGAACGCCAGGACAGCAACGGTATGGGTTCGAGGTGCACATGATCTCTCTGGACGAACTGCTCAGTTCCGACAACTTCACCCTGGCCGCGAGCCGCATTGCCAAGGGTTTCCGAGACCGCTACGGACTCCCCCTGCTCCACCAGCTGGGCATCGTGGTCCCGGACATCGAGGCGGCCGCTTCGACCCTGGAGGCCCGGGGCATGGGGCCGTTCTTCATCGTCTCCGGGAGCCCGGTGTTCTGGAACGAGCGGGGGCGCCTCAAGGATATCTCCGTCAAGATCGGCCTCGCCTACCATAAAGGGGTTGAGATCGAGCTCATCGAGCCCGGAAAGAACGCAGAGTTCTACCGTGACCGCATGGACCCCTCGGGCCGGATGGCGGTGCACCACCTGGGCTTCCTGGTGGACGACGTGGACGCGCACGCCGCCGTGCTGGAGAAGGACTGCATGCGGACCTGGGTGCGCGGGACCATCCATGCCTTCCCCACCACCGCTCAGTTCGCCTACATGGACACCGAGGCCCAGGCAGGCATCATCGTCGAGTACATCACCATGCGCTACTTCGGGCTGCGGCTGCCCATGCCCCCTCCGGTCTTCCACGGCCTGGGCCGTCTGGAGAAAACTCTGGGCGTCAGGTGCATGCCCATGATGTAAGGCCCGCACCGGGCGACCTCAGGCGCGGTTCAGCCGGTGGTACATGCCCCGGGTGTTCCGGTAGATGCCCAGGAACTCCCGGAACATCAGGTCGTACACCTCGCGGTTCGCCGGGTCAGGACAGAAATCGGCCTCATACTCCATCAGCGCGGGGATGTCCTCGAAAGAGATCTCGCCGAGCCCCACCGATGCGATGAAGGCGGCTCCCCGGGCATTTGCCCGCATGGGGTCTAGGGGCTTGCGGATGCGCCGGTCCAGCACGTCGGCAAAGATCCGGCACCACAGGTCCGATATCCCGCCGCCGCCCACGATGGTGATGGGGTCGAGCCTCCTGCCCACGAACCGCTCCACATGGCCGAGGCTCCAGCGGGTGTTGTACGCCACC
>CAZNGL010000191.1:0-4616 GCA_964572405.1 uncultured Bacteriovoracaceae bacterium | reverse complement strand
CTCGGCACGGGCCCCTTCTTCATGCTCGGCATGCTCATCCTGGCGGTCTTCCTCATCGTGGGCAGGCTCTACATCGAGTTCAAGAAGACCAGCGACCGGATGGGCCCGGTGAACAGGCGGCACGTCTAGCAGACGAACGATCCACAGGGGGCCTTGAAGAGACACGCACCCTTTGACAGGCACCGGCCCCCTTACCTCCCATACGCGGGGGAGCGGCACAAGGCCGCTCCCCCGCTGCTTCTTCAGACCGCCTACGGAGCCATGGGAATCGGCCAACCCGGAGCACGTCGAGGCGGCACCCGGGCTGCACCATGCCCGCTACGCCGCCTTCCGGAACTGGGCGATCTGCCGCGATATGGCCACGAGCTCGCCGCCCTCGTCCCAGAGCTCTCCGTCCTCCTCCACGAGCCCGCAGGTGATGAAGCGGGTGCGGAACACGCCCCTGATCCACCTGGATTCCGGGATGTTCCGGATGTTCACGGTGAGCTCGATGGTGGGAACCCAGGCGAGCATGCCCTGGCTCGCCAGGATGGCTGGGGGGAAGGAGTCCACGGCGAGCAGCACCGAGAACAGGTCGTGGGGCCGCTCGTCGTGGAAGGCTATCCAGCCACGCTGTTCGGAGGTCTCCACGAGGCGGTCCTGCAGCCACCCGGCGCACGCCGGGTCCAGCAGGACGTCCATGTGCTCGAACAGGGTGTAGCCCGGGAGCGCGGGGATCCGTACGCACTCGCTGCGCGGCGCCACCTCCGGCGGCGTCGCCTCGTACTTCCGGATGAAGCACTCGTCGAGCTCGCGGGAAAAGGTGCCGAGCATGCGGATCCGCTCCCTGCCCTCCTGCACGAGCCTTGCCTGAAGCCGGCTGAACTGGGTGGACTGGGTGATCTCCTCGATAGCGACCTCGGCCGGGCCCGGCACGGACCGGGAGACGTAGTTGGCCGTGAACACCGGGGTCGCCTTCTTCGCGCTCACCCTGGCCATGGCGGCGGCCATGACGGCCATGAGATACCCGCCGTCCGGGTTGTTGTTCACGGACCACCGGGGCGATATGTCGCCCGTGAAGAGGCGTCCGTCCGTCCCCTTCAGGGCAAGGTCCTCGTCGAAGGCGTGCATGCGTTCCCTCCTGTGCGGCGTTCATGCGTGTCGTGCCGGGGATGCAGTATAGCATGCCCGTGCCCGCGGGGAAAACGGTCCTCGTCCTCCTGCCCCTTCCTCTCCCGCATCCGGGGATTATTCTAGGGAAGAGATGGCGTTGCTGCATGAAAACTTTTTGGAGGTGAATCATGTACGATTTTCTGCTCAACCCCGAGGAGCGGGCGTTGCGGGACGAGGTCAGGCGGTATGTCCGCGAGGAGATCGAGAGCGACTTCCTCCGGAGGATGGACCGGGACGAGGTCGTCTACCCCCGCGAGTTCGTGGAGAGGCTCGCCCAGCTGAACCTCAGGGGCATCCGGTTCCCGAAGGAGTACGGCGGGAGAGGGATGAGCTGGGTGGCCGAGGTGGCGGCCGAGGAGGAGATCGGGTGCCTGGGCATGGCGCTGGGCTGCGCCTTCGTCATGCCCTCCATCGTGGGTGAGGCCCTGAACCGCTTCGGCACCGCCGAGCAGAAGGAGCGCTTCCTCAAGCCCTATCTTGAGGGGAAGCTCGTGGCCGCAGAGGCGCTCACCGAGCCCAGGGGCGGCTCGGACTTCTTCGGCGCCACCAGCAGGGCGGTCCTCACGGGCGACCACTTCGTCGTGAGCGGCCAGAAGCGCTTCGTGGTGGGGGCCGAGGGGTCGGACTTCTTCCTGGTCTACTGCCGCACCAACTTCGAGCCCGACGCCCACAAGTACCAGCGCATCAGCCTGCTCCTCGTCGAGAACGGCCCGGGGGTGGAGACCGAGTACCACTACGGCCTGCTGGGCTGCCGGGGAGGCGGCACCGGGAGGCTCGTGTTCCGCGACGTGAAGGTGCCCAGGGAGAACCTCATCGGCGAGCTCCATGGCGGGGCCCTGTGCTTCCACCAGATGATGATCCCGGAGCGCATGACGTCGGCCGCCGGCTGCCTGGGCGTCTGGGGAGCCCTGGACCTGGCCGTGCGCTACTCCCACCGGAGGGCCGCCTTCGGCAAGCTCATCAGCAGGTACCAGGCCATCCAGTTCATGGTGGCCGACTCCATCATGCAGCTGGACGCGGCCAGGGCCATCACCTACATGGCGGCCAAGGCGGTGGATGCCGGCTACCCCAACATGCGTCGCATCGTGAGCGAGGCCAAGCGGTTCTCCACGGAAGCGGCGTGGACCGTGGTGAACAACGCCATGCAGATCATGGGCGGCATCGGCTACACCGACGTGTACCCCGTGGAACGGGCGCTCCGCGACGTGCGGCTGGCGCTCATCTGGACCGGCACGAGCCAGATCATGAACCTCATGATCCAGCACGAGTACTTCGACGAGATCATGAACCAGCCCTACGACCGGCGCCGCATGGACAAGGACGCCATGCACCCGGACGAGAGCGAGCGGTGCTTCACGGACGAGGACATGTGGGCAGTGCACGAGGGGAGGAAAGGCCCGTCATGATGGCGTCTCCCTGCGGATCCGATGGTGCCGGGCCGCCGCCGTGTCTGTACAACGGACGCGCATCTGCGGTATAACCTCGGAGCAGTCCTTTCAGGCAGGGGGATGTGTGGAGCCGTTCAGGATCGACGTGGCATACCTCATCATCACGGGCTTGGTCTCGCTGGCGGCCACCGTGGCCATCGTGGTCATGGTCGACCTCGTGCAGCCGGGGCTCATCACATCGAGGCTCGGCACGGGCCTCTTCGTCTACATCGGGGTGTTCGCGGCCAACCTGCTCATCGAGTCCATCCGCGGCCGGCTCCACCGGTCACGGGACAGGTAGTCCGGTCCGGTCCCCGGCCGGCACGCACACCCCTTGAAAACCACACCCATTAGTGCCATACTTCCCATCCATCCCACGACATAAAATCGAAAGGAACGTCCATGCGAAGCGACCAGACCAAGAAGGCCATCGAGAAGGCGCCCCACCGGAGCCTCCTCAAGGCGAACGGCTTCACCGACGAGGAGATCAGCAGGCCCTTTGTGGGCGTCGTGAACTCGGCCAACGAGATCATCCCCGGCCACATCCACCTGCGAAGCGTGGCGGACGCCGTCAAGGCGGGTGTCCGCGTGGCGGGGGGCACGCCCATGGAGTTCCCGGTCATCGGCATCTGCGACGGCATCGCCATGAACCACGCGGGCATGCACTACTCCCTGCCCTCCCGGGAGATCATCGCCGACTCCATCGAGCTCGTGGCCATGGGCCATGCCTTCGACGCCCTGGTGTTCATCACCAACTGCGACAAGATCGTGCCGGGCATGCTCATGGCGGCGCTGCGGCTCAACATCCCGAGCATCGTGGTGTCGGGCGGCCCCATGCTGGCAGGCACCCACCGGGGCAGACCCGTGGACCTCATCAGCGTGTTCGAGGGCGTGGGCAGGGTCAAGGCGGGCACCATGCATGCATCCGAGCTCGCCGAGCTCGAGGGGTGCGCCTGCCCGGGCGCCGGGAGCTGCTCGGGCATGTTCACGGCCAACTCCATGAACTGCCTCACCGAGGCCCTGGGACTCGGCCTGCCGGGCAACGGCACCATCCCCGCCGTGTTCGCCGAGCGCATCAGGCTCGCCAAGACCGCGGGCATGAGGGTCATGGATCTGCTGAACCGGAACATCAGGCCCCGCGACATCGCCACGAAGGAGGCCTTCGATAACGCCATGGCCGTGGACATGGCGCTGGGCTGCTCCACCAACACGGTCCTCCACGTGCCGGCCGTGGCGTATGAAGCGGGCATCGAGCTGGACCTGGACGACTTCAACACCATGAGCGAGCGCGTACCGCACCTGTGCTCGCTCTCACCCGCAGGCCCCCACCACATCGAGGACCTCTACCGCGCGGGCGGCATCCAGGCGGTGATGAAGCGCCTCACCGAGATCAAGGTGCTCCACACGAAGGTCATGACGGTCACCGGAAAAACGCTGGGGGAAAACCTCAAGACAGCCTGTGTCGCTGACGACGAGGTGATCCGGCCCATAAAAAAGGCCCACCACAGGCAGGGCGGCATCGCCATCCTGCGCGGCTCGCTGGCCCCCGACGGCGCCGTGGTGAAGCAGTCGGGCGTGCTGCCCGAGATGATGAAGCGCACCGGCATTGCCCGGGTCTTCGACTCTGAGGAGCAGGCCGTGAAGGTGATCCTCGCGGGCGGCATCACCAAGGGCGACGTCGTGGTCATCCGGTACGAGGGCCCCAAGGGAGGCCCTGGCATGCGGGAGATGCTCACCCCCACCTCGGCAATCGCGGGCATGGGCCTGGACAGGGACGTGGCCCTCATCACGGACGGGAGGTTCTCGGGCGGCACGCGCGGCGCAGCCATCGGCCACTGCTCGCCCGAGGCGGCTGCGGGAGGCCCGATCGCCCTGGTGGAGGAGGGGGACCGCATCCGCATCGACATCCCGAAAAGGAGGCTCGACCTCCTCGTGCCGGACAAGGTGCTCGCGGCGCGCAGGGCCGTGTGGAAACCGCCCAGGAAGAAGCTCACGGGCGTGCTCAAGCGCTACGCGCGCATGAGCCTGTCCGCGGAC
>CAZNGL010000190.1:0-4623 GCA_964572405.1 uncultured Bacteriovoracaceae bacterium | reverse complement strand
ACCGAAGGAGGCGTGAGTATGGCAAGGATCAGCAGGGATGAGTACGCGAAGGCCTCGGGGGTGTTCGGTCTGGCACCGGGCGGGGCCCAGAAACAGGAGGACCTGGAAAAGGTCCCGGAGAAGCCGTGCGGACTGTGCAGGCACTTCATGGAGAGCGCATGGTCCAGCGACGGGAGGGGGAGCTGCAAGGTCCTGAAGGAGGGGTCGGACATCACCATCAATCCCCCGGTGTTCGTCCTGGAGGGAAAGGACGGGTACCTGCTGAGGATCCTCACTGACGCCTCCCGGTGCACGTACTACGAGCGGAACGAGTTCATCGACAAGGACGGGTACGAGTGCAGCGATCCCGCGTTCAGGCGGTTCATCCGGCAGCTGAGGGACAAGTGACGGGTTCAGGCTGGCATACGCAAAGGAGAACACTATGAAGTGCACGGAATGTGGATTCGAGGCCCCTGTGGACAAGTTCCGGTACCTGTACAACGCGCGCATCGACGCCCCCATCAGCATCAGGCAGTGCACGCAGTGCCAGGCATGGATAGCCGTGGACGAGCTCAGGGGCGTCGCCACGCAGAAGGTTGGTCCGGGCGAGGCCCCCTGGGGCAAGTCCGCGGGTATCGAGGGACTGGCAGAGGACGTCAAACCACAGTCATGAGGAAAGGGCAGCGCGGGTACCGCGGCGCACGGGGACCGACGCCTCCACGGTCCCTGTAGCCGCGGGACCCCTTGAGAGAAGCCTGAGGAAGGGGATCATGGACCTCACCTGTCATACATGCGGGTTCAAGGCGCACTATCTCGAATTCGCCTACCTCTGCCGGAACGGGTGCCCGGCCTGCGGCGAGTCGGACCTGCGCCAGTGCCCCCGGTGCGGTGCCAGGTGCGTGTTCTCCCGGGCCGAGTCCCTGGAGGACGAGGAGATGGAGATGAACGAGCTCGCATACAGGCTCTGGTCCATGGAAAAGACGCATGACCCCGAGGCAGTCAGGGAGGCGAAGCGGATCATGAGCGTACTCTCGAAGATGAACCTCAGGTGGAACATCCCCGGCATCAGGGAGCTCATTCTGCACAAGCAGAAGGAGCTGTTTTGGGAGGCACAGGACCGATGAAGAGACTGCACAGTGTGGATCAGGACGCCTTCGACCCGGCGGCGGCCGTGCCGGAGCCCGAGGACCATTTCTTCCTCAGGACCGAGGTCATCGCCAACCTCGAGCGCATCGGGCGGCTCTCACAGCGGCACCCGGTGAACGTGCTGGTGGCGGGCAAGCAGGGCTGCGGCAAGTCCACCCTGGTGCGCCAGTTCGCGGCGCGGAACAGGAGGCCTCTGGCCACTTTCCAGATCGGCATCCTCTCGGAGCCCGGCCAGCTCTTCGGAGAGCACCGGCTCAAAGACGGCCAGACCTTCTTCCAGGAATTCCTCTTCCCGCAGGCGCTCAGGACGCCGGGGTGCGTCATCCACCTGGAGGAGATCAACCGGCCCGAGCACCCCAAGGCGTTGAACATGCTGCTCTCCGTACTGGCGGAGGACCGGAGCGCCTGGCTCGACGAGCTCGGGCACGTGCATGTGGCGGACGGGGTGGTCTTCTTTGCCACGCTGAACGAGGGGGACGAGTTCATCGGCACCGAGATGCTGGACGCGGCGCTGCGGGACCGCTTCTACGTCACCATGCTCGACTACCTGCCCGCCGAGGTGGAGGCGCAGGTGCTCCGCCTCAAGGGAGGCGTGCCGGATGCGGACGCGCTCACCATCGTGAACGTGGCGAACAGGCTGCGCAGTAACCGGAACGAGCCCATGGTCGTGTCCACCCGGCACACCCTCATGATCGCCGAGATGGTCTGCGTGGGCGCCACGGTGAAGGAAGCCTTCATGCACAGCCTCCAGGTAAACCCGGATGTGCTGGAGTCGGTCCTGCTCTCGCTCCACGTGGAGCTCGGGTTCCGGGGCAGAGAGGCGTCATACGAGTATCGGACATATTAGGGGCATGCCATGCATGAACAGGACAGGATGACGAAGGAACCTCGCGAAGGCATGTCAGCCTTCTGGCGGAAGAACACCTCGTCCCTGGAGGCTGTCGAACTCGCGAACCTCGTCCGCGCCCTGCGCAAGGTCGTTGGACACCTGGGGGCGGGTGCACCGGGCGTGGAGTACGCTGGTATTGCAGGTGGAGGATCTCCTGCCATCATGGTGGATCCGTCCCGGGTCATGGGTGCATACCCGGTTCCGCCGGACAGGGTGGACCTTCTCACTGGCGAGGTGGTGCACGAGGCCCTGCTCGTCATGGAATGGAGCGAGCGCGTCTGGAAGACCCTTGATCACTGCTGTGCTGCCATGGAGGGGATTCCCCTCATCAAGTTCCAGAAGATCGTGAAGACGGCGGAGGACATCTACGTGGACTCCATCCTCGAAGGCACCATGCTCGGGGAATACGTGGCCGTGGCGCGGCACAAGGTCCTGCATGGGGCCGCGTCACGCGCCGTCCTTTCCAAATCAGGCTCCTCCTTCGACGCGCTGATCCTCCTCTGGTGGGCCGCCTCGTTCGGCGAGCCGGGAAACTTTGTGCCGGATGCGCGCCACGACGAGGCCCATGGCCTGCTCCTGGGGCTCACCGGGGAACTCAGGAGGCTTATCGGGAGCCATACGGGCACCCTCGCACAGTGCGCCCTCAGATCAGACCTGTACAAAGAGCTCTGGAAGAGAATAGCGCCGATGGTCAGGGATCTGGCCCTCATCGACCGCAGGCTCTTCCGGGTCACCGGGTCTCAGCAGAACACCCGACCGGACAAGGGGCGCCGTGCGCAGCGGGCCCTGTGCACAGGAAGCCTTCCTGCGGGGCTCCTGTGCGACATCGAGGCGCACCTCGCCGCCACGTCCACCGACATCACCCCGCTGATCCGCAGGGTCGTGGGGCCCGACGGCGACGACGTCGTTCCCACCTCCCGGTGGGACTTCACCATTCCGGCGCACCCGGTGGTGGACCATGTCATGGCCTCCCGCATCGGTGCCGTCTTCCGGGCATACTCGGCGCGGGAGGCGCTCGTGAGCAGGGGGCTTTCCTCGGGAAGGATCGATGCAAGGAGGCTCCACAGGGCTGGAGTGACCGGGAGGTGCTTCAAGTACCTCGATACCAGGCCCGCCATGGACTGGAACGTGACCCTGCTCATCGATGCGAGCGGGTCCATGCGCGGGGCCAAATGGCGCCTCGTGGAGAACACGGTGTCCACGCTCCACAGGGCGCTCTCGGGCTACCGGAACAGCCTGTCGGCCTATGCCTACTTCGAGGCGGACGGCATCTGCATGATCTCCTCGCTCATCAAAGAGGGCCGCGTGCTCTCGGTGCCGCCGTGCGGCAAGACCGCATCGGGACAGGCCATCATCGCGGCGGCCCTGTCTATGCCGAAGGCGCTCCGGCACAGGCTTCTCATCCACATCACGGACGGCGAGTCAAACTACGGCGCGGACGTATCCGCGGGCATCGGCTTCTGCAGGGCACAGGGCATCGATCTGGTGACGCTGGGCTGCGGGTGCCGGGACCAGGAGGCCATGCTGGCCCAGTACGGCGGCACCATCGAGTTCATCAGGGGCTTCGGGGCGCTGCCACAGGCCATTGAGCGTCTCCTCAGGAGGACCTTCCTGTGCCGGAAAGCGTCCGTGCCGAACATGGGGTCCGGCAGGACCATGAAGGAGGGAACGTGAGATGCAGGTGAGTTCAGCGGTGAGGCAATGCCTCGAGCAGGAGGGCAGGACGAACGTCCTGGCCACCTCGGACCGGTCGGGGAAGGTGAACGTGGCCATGTTCGGGTCGTGCCGGCTCATGGACGACTCGTCGGTGATCGTCATGCTCTCGGACAACCGGACCATGGCGAACCTCAGGGAGAACCCCCATGCCGCCTGCCTGGTCATGCTCCAGGGCACGCTCGGCATGGCCACGGAAGGCTGCAGGCTCTACATGAAGGTCCGCAGCATCGAGGACGAGGGCGAAACGTGGTCCGAGGTCAGGCAATCCGTCAGGAAGCGGATCGGGAACGCGGCCGACATGCTCAGGCACCTCGTGTGGTTCGACATCGTGGAGGCGCGGCCCATCCTCGACCTGGGCCAGGGAATCTAGGCCCGGCCCAAAACGCAGAAAGACGAGGGGAGGTTCACCATGCAGAAGGAAACCGGACACGCTCAGAAGAGGACCCGCAGTCCCAGGGAGGGCGCCGTGAACGTCTTTGCAGCCAGGGGAAAGGACCTGCACGGGGACAGCGACCAGGAAAGGCTCCCGCGCTGCGCACCCGTGGAGTGGAATGTGGGGTACATCCCCTACAAGCGCGCCTTGGTCACGCCGGACAAGACCGCAGTCATCTACGAGGACAGCCCGTGCACCTACCGTGAGCTCAACGAGCGGGCGAACCGCTGCGCCCACCTCCTGCTCAAGAAGGGCATCCGCAAGGGCGACCGGGTGGCGGTGCTGCTTTTGAACTGCATCGAGTTCCTGGAGGTGTACTTCGCCTCCGCGAAGATCGGCGCCATCCTGGTGCCGCTCAACTGGCGGCTCGTGGGCCCGGAGCTGGAATACCAGCTCAACAACTGCAGCGCGCGCCTGCTCGTGTTCCACGACTCCTTCCTGGGGAGCGTGGACCTCATCA
>CAZNGL010000189.1:0-4685 GCA_964572405.1 uncultured Bacteriovoracaceae bacterium | reverse complement strand
CTGCAGGATTGACGGCACCGGGCCAACTTGGTAAGAACACCACACCCATGAGCTACTTTTTATGCGTGATCGGCATGGTGTTCATCGTGGAGGCCGTGCCGTATATTCTCTTCCCGGGAAAGGTCAAGGCCTTTGCCCGTTTCATGCAGGAGATCCCCAGCGGGAGGCTCCAGACAGCAGGCCTCGTTGCGGCATTCGCAGGCCTCCTCGTCATCTACGTTGGCAGAATGCTGGCAGGGATATAGCCCCGGTGAAGACGCGGAGCTTCTCCTATCCGCTCCCCAAGGAGCTCATCGCCAGGTACCCGCTGCCCCGGGGGACAGGGCGGCTCCTCGTGGTGGACCGCAGAGAGAACCGGCTCTCCCACCGGCAGTTCCCGGACATCGTGGAGTACCTGGCGGCAGGGGATGTCCTGGTGCTCAACGACACCAGGGTCATCCCGGCCCGGCTCATGGGGAGAAAGCCCACGGGCGGGGTTGTGGAGGTGCTCCTCCTCAGGGAACTGGAACCCGGGACCTGGAGGTGCCTGGTCTCGGCATCGAAAAAGATGCGGCAGGGCTCTGTCGTGATTTTCGACCAGGGTCTGAAGGCCTGCATCGAAGGCAGGGACGAAGACGCCTACATCGTCACGTTCTCGGATCCCGGTCGCGTGCTGGAGGTCGGTGCAGTCCCCCTTCCGCCCTACCTCTGCCGGGATGCCGAGGAATCGGACACCCGGGACTACCAGACCGTCTTTGCCCGGCATGACGGGTCAGTGGCCGCGCCCACAGCTGGCCTCCATTTCACGCCCGAGATGCTCAGCCAGTGTGCGGACAGGGGGGTGGAGGTCGTCTTTCTCACCCTGCACGTGGGACCGGGAACCTTCCTGCCGGTGCGTACCGAACGGGTGGAGGACCACGTGATGCACGCAGAGGAGTTCGCCCTGTCGGAACAGGCGGCCGACGCCATAGCCAGGGCCATGGGGGAGGCCAGGCGGATCGTCGCGGTGGGGACCACCACCACCAGGGTGCTCGAGCACCTCATGCACGCACAGGGCAGGGTGGTGCCGGGAAAGGGCTCCACCGACATCTTCATCCGCAACGGGTTCTCGTTTCAGGCCGTGGGCGCACTGCTCACCAACTTCCATCTCCCCTGCTCGACCCTGCTCATGCTGGTATGCGCCTTCGGCGGTCACGGGCTCGTGATGAGGGCCTACCAGGAGGCGGTGGAGCGCCGGTACAGGTTCTTCAGCTATGGCGACGCAATGTTCATCATTTGAATACCGTGTGGAGCGCTCCGAAGGGGAGGCTCGATGCGGCAGGATCCTGACCAGGCGCGGCCCGGTGGACACGCCTGCCTTCATGCCCGTGGGCACCGCAGCCACGGTGAAGGCCATGACCCCTGCCATGCTCCGGGAGGTTGGTGCACAGATCATTCTGGGCAACACCTATCACCTGCACCTCAGGCCCGGGGAGGAGCTCATCAGGGAGCTCGGCGGCCTGCACGCCTTCATGGGCTGGGACGGCCCCATCCTCACCGACAGCGGCGGTTACCAGGTATTCAGCCTCGCCACCCTGGTGAAGATCAGCGACGAGGGTGTCCTGTTCGCCTCCCACATCGACGGGAGCCGCAGGATGCTCACGCCGGAGAAGGCGGTGCAGATCCAGGAGGACCTGGGATCGGACATCATGATGTGCCTGGACGAGTGCGTGGCATTCCCGAGCCCCAGGCCATACGTGGAGGCGTCCGTGGCCAGGACAACGAGGTGGGCCGAGCGCTGCCTGGCCGCCAGAACGGGCGATGCCGCGCTCTTCGGCATCGTCCAGGGGGGCATGGAATCCGACCTGAGGGCGCTCAGTGCCCGTGAGCTCACCGCGCTGCCCTTTGAGGGGTTTGCCATCGGCGGCCTGTCGGTGGGGGAGGGGCACGAGGTAATGATGAGGGTGCTGGGCGAGACCGTGCGCCACCTGCCCGGAGACAGGCCCCGGTACCTCATGGGCGTGGGCACGCCCGTGGACATCGTGGAGGCGGTGTCCAGGGGCGTGGACATGTTCGACTGCGTGCTGCCCACCCGGAACGCCCGCAACGGTATGCTCTTCACCCGCACTGGAAAGATGTCTCTGAAGCAGGCGCGATTCCGGCAGGACGGGGCCCCTCCCGACGAGGCGTGCACCTGTTATACCTGCAGGAATTTCTCCCGGGCTTACCTGCGGCACCTCTTCGTATCCGGAGAAATCCTCGGCTCCCTGCTCAATACGGTGCATAACCTGCATTTCTATCTTGAATTAATGTCTGATATACGGCATTCCATTAGGGAACAAAATTTTCACGCACTGAAAAAAACGGTCAAGGAGATGTTTGATGATTAGTGTTGCGTATGCGGCAGGGCCCGGAGGCGGCGGGGACACCATGAGCCTCCTCATGAGCGTTGCGCCCCTGGTCCTCATCTTCATCGTGTTCTACTTCCTCCTCATCCTTCCCCAGAAGAAGAAGGCCCAGGAGCACAAGAAGATGCTGGACAGCATCGAGAAGGGCGATGATGTCGTCACAAGCGGCGGCATCCACGGCAAGGTGGTGGGTGTTGCGGACAACGTGCTCACCCTGGACGTGGGTGAAAAGGTCAAGATAAAGGTATCCAGGGAGTACATCGCGCTCAAGAAGGGTGCCGATGCTGTTCAAAAATAGGTACGGGGGTTTCCATGGATAAATTCAAGATACAGGGGCTCCTCATCCTTGCCGTGCTGGTGGTTGGCCTCGTCTTTGCCCTACCCAGCTTCCTCGGCAAGACGGAGATGCCCCAGGGCTGGATCGGCCCCAAGTCGAAGCTCAGGCTCGGCCTCGACCTGCAGGGCGGGATCCACATGGTGTTGAAGGTCGATTCCATCAAGGCGGTGGAGAACAGGCTGAATACCCTTGCGAGCGATCTCAAGCCGCACATGATCGAAAACAGGATCGGTTACAGCAAGGTGGCATACGAGGCCCCGGACAAGGTCGTGGTGGAGCTGAAGAACAAGGACGAGTACGACGGCCTGGCGAAACTCGTGGCCGAGTCCTACCCGAACCTGGTGGAGGTCGACAAGAAGGATGCCGAAGGCGGCGCCGCGGTGACGTACCAGCTCAAGCCGGGTGAGGTGAAGGGCATCCGCGAGCAGGCCGTGCAGCAGGCCCTGGAGACGATCCGGAACCGCATCGACCAGTTCGGCGTGAACGAGCCCTCCATCATCCCCCAGGCGGATGAGAAGATCGTGCTCCAGCTGCCCGGCATAACGGACCCTGAGCGGGCCAAGACGCTCATCGGCAGGACCGCGGTCCTGGAGTTCAAACTGGTGGACGAGGAGCATTCCGTGGACGACGCGGTCCAAGGCAAGGTGCCCGAGGGCTCCTACCTCGCCAGAATGAAGGACAACCAGCCCATCCTGCTCAAGGAAACCACTGTGCTCACGGGCAGCATGCTCGATGATGCCCAGGGGAAGATCAGCCCCTCGGACAACATGCCCTATGTGGCCCTCTCCTTCAACCCGGAAGGCGCGCGGATTTTCGAGCGGGTCACCAGCGAGAACGTGGGCAAACGCCTGGCAATCGTTCTGGACGGCAGGGTGAACTCGGCCCCGGTCATCAGGGACGCCATCTCCGGCGGCAAGGCCATCATCGAGGGGAGGTTCACGGACGAAGAGTCCCGGGACCTCGCCCTGGTGCTCAGGTCAGGGGCACTGCCGGCACCGGTGGACATCATCGAGGAGCGCACCGTGGGCCCATCCCTGGGCGAGGACTCCATCCGGATGGGGGTTACCGCGGCATTCATAGGTGCGTTGCTGGTGATCATCTTCATGATCGTGTACTACAAGGCCTCGGGGCTCATCGCCAACATCGCCCTGGCAGCGAACATCGTGCTCCTCGTGGCCATCATGGCCATGTTCCACGCGGTGCTCACCCTGCCGGGCATTGCGGGCATCGGCCTCACCATCGGCATGGCCGTGGACGCGAACATCCTGGTCTTCGAGCGCATACGGGAAGAGATCCGTCTGGGCAGAACCGCCAAGATGGCGGTGGACGCAGGGTTTGAGCACGCCCTGTGGACCATCCTGGACGCGAACATCACCACTCTCATCCCCGCTGTGGTCCTGTTCCAGTTCGGCACCGGCCCCATCAAGGGCTTTGCAGTGACCCTGAGTGTCGGTATCCTCACCACCCTGTTCACCACACTCATCGTTTCTCGGTGGATCATGGACTGGACGGTGGACAGTCTCAAGGTCGAGACAATCAGCATTTAGGGGGGGAGTGATGGAACTCATACGACCAGGTTTATTCATTGACTTTATCGGGTACAGGAAGTACGCCTTCGTCTTTTCGGCGATCCTCATCGGGATCAGCCTGATCACCATATTCGTGGTGCGCGGGCTCAACTACGGAATCGACTTTTCCGGCGGCCTTGAGATGCAGGTCGCCTTCAAGGACACGTTGAAGACCGAGGACGTGAGGGGGGCCCTGAAGACCGTCGGCCTCGGGGATGCCCAGATACAGAGCATCAGCGGCGGGGAAGACAACGAGTTCCTCATCAGGATGCAGCAGGTGAAGGAGGATTCCAAGCTGAGCCTGACCAGCATCGTGGAGAACGCCCTGTTCAAGGCCTTCGGCAAGGACAAGGTGGACATCAGGCGCGCCGAGGCGGTGGGTGCCGCGGTGAGCAAGGACCTCAAGACCAAGGG
>CAZNGL010000188.1:0-4697 GCA_964572405.1 uncultured Bacteriovoracaceae bacterium | reverse complement strand
GCGGGTGTCCGAGGTGGCGATGTCGTCCGTCCCCCCGGAGGTCCTGAAGGACAGGGCCGGGCTGAACCGGTAGGCCGATTCGTTCCCGGCGCCGAGCATGCCGGCCTCGCTGAAGGTGACGCTGACGGTCCTGGCGGAGAAGTCGATGCGGGGTACGCCCACAACCCTGGGGATGGACGCGGTGGTGGTGAAGGTGCGCTCGGCACAGGGATTCGTGACGTTTCCGTTCACGCCCGGTCCGTTGCCCGATGCGTCAAAGGAGCCTGCCATGTAGCAGTATGACGTCTCCTCGTCGAGCCCGGTGATGGTGATGCTGTGGGCAGTCTTCAGCACCGGGTCTGAGACGACACCCGGGTATGTCCCCCAGGTGGCGCTGGAGGGGCCGTACCTGACCTCGCTGGTGGCGGGCTCGTCCGTGGTCCAGGTGATGGTTGCGGACGCGGGTGAGGGCGATGATGCCAGGTTCGAGATGGTGGGCGCGTCGGCGGAGGTGGTGAAGCTCTGCTCCCCGGACGGGTTCGTGACGTTCCCGTTCACCCCGGGGCCGTTGCCGTCGCCGTCAGAGGAGCCGGCGCGGAAGTAGTAGAGGGTGTCGTCGAGGAGGCCGGTCAACGTCACGCTGTGACTCGTGGTCAATGCCGTGGTCCCGGCCTCGTACGGGTAGTCCTCCCATGGGGAGCTCGCGGTGCCGTAGCGCAGGAGGCTGCTCGCCGGCTCGTCCGTGGTCCAGGTGACGGTGGCGGTGGTATCCGTGAGGTCGGCCAGCGCGAGGTCCGAGATGACCGGCGCCGCGGTGTCGCCGCTGGTGCCGTAGATCTTCAGGGTCCAGGACTGGAAGGTGCCCGTATCCTGGGATGCGAGGTCTCGCACCCGCAGGGTCCAGACCCCGTCAGACTCCTCTCCCAGGTGCCGTACCGTGCCGAACCTCCAGTTGTCGTAGGTTCCCGAAGGGGAGGACGGGGAATGGGTCCGGGCGAGGACGCTCTCGGTGCCGTCCGGAGAGACGAGGGTGACCTCCAGGTCCGGCCAGTAGGTATGGTCGGCGGCGGAGAAGAAGACCTCCACGTATTCGATGGAGATGCGGCTGCTCACGGTGATGGTGTCAGTGACCCCGGCTGCGTTGTTGTCCGGGATGGGCAGGTTCGCAGAAGAGGTCTGCTGGGTGGAGACCTCCGCGGCCAGGTTCGTCCAGGACAGGGCGGCGCTCACGGCGGCCTGGGCGTCGATGCGGCCGAACCCGTAGTGGTAGTGGATGGGCCGTCCGGCTCCGTTGGTGGTCCATCCGGGGCTCGAGGGGTCGTTCTGCCGGGCGGTGAGTGCGAGGATGGCGCGGACGTCCCTCCAGGTCAGGCCGGGGTTGGCCTGGAGCATGAGTGCCACGACCCCCGCCGCGAGCGGCGTCGCCGAAGAGGTCCCCCCGAAGTCTGAGGTGTAGTCGGTGGAGGAATACCCCGTGCTGCCCGTGCGGTCCGTGGTGGTGATGCCCAGGGTCCCGCCGTTGGAGGGGGAGTTCACCAGGATGTTGGCGCCCGGCTCCGAGTACCAGGCGCTGACGCCCTGATTGGTGCTGGCAGCCACCGCAATGACGTACCGGGAGTTGGCATACCCGTCGTAGTTTGAGTTGTCTTCGGAATCCCCGCCGTTCCCCCCGGCCCAGAGGTAGATGCTGCCGCGCCCGCCCCGTCCCGTGGAGACGCTCTCGGCCATGGCGGTGAGCTCGAGGGGGGAAGGCCCCTCCAGCAGGTCACCCCCGTCGCCGGGGCCCCAGCTGTTGCTGTAGATGTCGATGACGGAGTTGTTCCTCGACAGGGCGTCCGCGATGGCGGAATTCGCGATCCCGCCGGACTCGGGCAGGATCCGGTGGCCCACCAGGCGGGCGTACGGCGCCGCGCCGGTGATGCCCGTGCCGTTGAACCCCCTGCCGGCCGCAACCCCGGCGCAGGACGTGCCGTGGTCGCCAGCGGTGGTGTCTGCGTCGCTGTCCACGAAGTCCCAGCAGAGGTCGGTGCGGACATTGGCGGAAAGATCCGCATGAGCGGTCTCGAGCCCGTCGTCCACGATGGCGATGACCTCGTCTGAGCTGCCGCGGTAGGTGTCCCAGACCGTGACGACGTTCACGTCCTGGCCGGAGGTGCCCCCGGACTGGCCGGTGTTCAGGAGGTGCCACTGCTGATCGAAGAGGGGATCATCGGGGATAGCCCGCTTGGCGTGCGTCCTGATCCAGTCGGGATACGCCCAGACCACCCGGCCCGACATGGCCAGTTCCCGGGAGACCTCGATCCCCCTCAGGGGGTCTCCTGCATCGTACAGGAACGTGTTCTTCGCAAAGGGGAAGGAACGAACAGGCCTGAGCCCGTAGGTTTTTTCCATCCATACCACGGCCGAGTGCGGCGTGGAGGCTTTGAACCGTACCAGGACCCTCCCGGTGAGGACCATCTTCGAGGCCGCCTTTGGAGAGGGGCCCGCATAGAAGACAGGCAGGGCCGCCCGGATACCGTCGGCACCGTTCAGGCGGCTGATCCTGGCGGTATGCGCCCTCGGTTCCAGGGGGCTGCCGAGTCTCACATCGATGCGGTCCCCGCGGTCTGCAACGACGGTCGCATCGGGCGCAAGCCTCCTGAGGGAGTTGTGCGCACGGGTACGGGACAGCGGGGAAGGTTCGACGAGGAGCGCCGCCTCGTCCGTGGACATCCAGGCATGCCTGGTGGCCTTGCCTTCGTACCAGGTGACGGGGTGCGGGTGGAGACCGTCCGGCCGGACATGACGTTTCGATCCTGCCTGCGCCTGGTTGCTCAGACAGGCGAGGACGAAGAAGGCAAGAGACAGCGTAATGAAATGACGGTATATTTTCATGTCCTGCCCGTGCACAGATCAGAGATTGCGTGCCCCGGTGCGTTCGTGTGCCTATGGAGGTATTCTTCGGCATCCCGGCCGGCTTTCATGAGATCCGTGCAGGGGGCTCCCATTCCCCCTGAAACCTCGCTCACGTGCACGTTCGCCGATTCTTTCCCGTTGACATCGCTCCGGTTGCCCTTTAAAATCGTCGTTATGTCAGATAGATCACTATGTCCCATATGCGCGTGGCGAGGCGACTGTAATAAGAAGTTCAAACCCGGTGCGGGCGTGCACTGCCCCGATTTCAGCCGAGACATGACCATCAAGAACTCGGAGCTGGAAGAAGAGGCCGCCAAGCAGTCCGGCACGAAAGACGCAGGTAAGAAGCCGAAAAAGGGCCTCTGGCCCATGTAGGCCGACCCTTTTCCGCTACAGCCCGATATACTGAACAAAGACGTTCTTGTCCTGTACGACCAGAACGGCTGCTCTGTTCTGTGTAACAGCGATGTCGATGCAGTAACCTCTTGGAATCTCTGCGAGTTCGCTCCTGGTGAAGCCGTCCCCTGACGGCATGTAGAGGACGACCTTGGCGCTCTCGAACAGGTTCGACCTCGGGACGAACCGTGCCATTCCCTGGTTGTTCCTGAACGTTACGATCCTGTCCCCATGGGCAACGGCCCTGGGCCTCAGGGAATACCGGGCAGGGATTTCCCCTTCACCGTCGCCGCGTTCAACTCGTTCCTGCTCGATATAATGCGGTGTTATGCCCGCATCTTCATCTTCCGTCCAGAGAATGGTTTCCCCGTCGCTGAGAACCATCCTTCCGGCTGTATTATAGGAAAGGATCTCATGCCCGGGGGAAGACTGCCGAAAATCGGCTGCAGTAACGCTGAGAATGTCCAGTCCTTCCGGTATTTGGGGTGACGAGCCCTGTATCTGCGCCGCTCGGGACCAGTGGTACCCTGTGGGTCTGTAGATCATGGTGTCAAACGTCAGTCCCGTCGATATCAGGCCGTTTCCCAGGGGGATCACGGCCTTGCTCCATCGCTCGGCAAGCTCTGACCCGTGGATGCGGAAGGTCTGGACCGTGTCCATGATCTTGGCCAGGACGATGATGGACCCTTCATAGGGGTAGATGCGGAGGATCCTGTTGTTCCCCCTGGCCTTCCATACGGGGGTCGTCTTGTCGCCGGTGAGCTCATACACGGTGCTGGAATCGCTCACCCATGTGTGCTCTCCGGCAGCTGCGATGGAGGTGGCCATGAAGGGGAGCATGACTCTGGGCCGGCTCTCCTGGTCCTTCGGCGGCTGAACGGCCGCTGCCGGGGAGTCTGGGGCGGCTTCGTGCCCCTTAAAGAGCGCCGTTATCATTTCGTCGATGGTCCCGGACAGGGCAGATGCATCCCTGATGTCCCTGTGGAAGGCCCTGGGCGGGGTGGTGTCGAGGACAGCGTCATAGGAGATCACATCGCCCAGGGCGGTGACGGTGACCGCAAGCCTGCCGAACGCCTTCGTGTCTATCCCCTTGCTCATGCACCGTGCGGGGATGGTCTTCTCGATGCCCGGCTTCAGGGCGGCGAGTTCCGGGGGGCCGGTGATCTCCACGGACACATCCATGCCGAGGGCTGCAGCCGGGGCGAGCAGGCAGGCCACAACGAGAAGCAGTGCGGGGATCTTTCGCATAAGCGCTCCTTGCCATAATTGAATGCAAATCGGGTGGAGAGGTTTCTGGGTGTATCCTATACCATACTTGCCACCTGCGGCAAAGGGTTGGCGGAAAGGCCTGCTGTCGAGATATGAATGATCATTCATTTTTCCTTGACCTCGGTTCTTTCTTTCGATATATAATGGCGGTTGCAAAG
>CAZNGL010000187.1:0-4711 GCA_964572405.1 uncultured Bacteriovoracaceae bacterium | reverse complement strand
TAGCTCATGGGTGTGGTGTTCTTACCAAGTTGGCCCGGTGCCGTCAATCCTGCAGCGATCTGCAGAAATCCTCTGAAAGTACCGGCGCTTGAACGCGGCCGTCCATGGCGAGGGGACTCGCCCCGTAGGCCGCCTGCCTGTTCTGGCTGCCCCTTGCCTTGCCATACCTGAGGCAGACACCCGCAGCGAGCCTGAGCTGTTCCTGACCTGCACTGCCCCGTACGATGCAGAGCGGTCCCGGCACGTTCTCGATGGCGAGAAAGACATTGCCCGGATCGGTGAAGGTCGCCATGATCCTGTTCTCTTCGTCGTTGCGACCCACCACGAGAACGGTATGGGGATCGAGCCTGAATCTCCTGCCCACGACATCCAGCAGGAGATCGGCCCTGGACGGAAGGCCGGGGCTTACGCGGTCAAAGGTGCCCCTCACCCTCCGTGAGATCTCGCGGTCCGTAAGCAGGCATCCTCCTGCCGGGGTTGGCACATTGTCTCCCGTGATGCCGTAGGATGCCGCCCGTTCGATCTGTACGCTCCTTCCCCTGCCCCTGATGTCCCACAGGGCATCCCGGTCCACCAGGCCCTGGCGCTCCGGAAGGGTCACGGGCAGGTGACGAGCGCACAGAGGCCTCAGCAGGAGGCCCTCCAGACCCGATGCCCGCTCGATGACGGGCAGGATGGTCCTGCGCTGGGACATGGGCCGCTGCCCGAGGACCTCGCCGGTGACGACAAAGGATGCCTGGGTTTCTTCGAGCAGGGCGCGGGCCCTCCTGAGCATGCCTATCTTGCAGTCGATGCACGGGTTCATGTGCCTGCCGAAGCCGTGGCGGGGCGCCCTGATGATGGCCGTCAGGTCCTCGGTATAATCGATGATGCGGACCTTCACACCATAGAGGCGGTACTGTCTCTCCAGGAAGGCGTCAGGATTCACCAGCGCAGGCAGTCCCATGAAGGGTGTGCAGAAGTACAGGGGTATGACCTCGAACCCCTGTTCCTCCATGATCTTGATGGCGAGGATGCTGTCCAGCCCCCCCGAATACAGGGCGAGGCATCGTCTGTGTATCAGGGCGTCCATGGATTCATTCCCGTTGTCTGGTTCACGCACGCACCATCCTTGTAACCCTTGAAAAGCGTGGCTGAGATCTCCTGAAGAAGGGGGCCATGGTCATGCAGCGCCTGGCACCGGGAACCAGTGAAAACAAAGTCTATACCTCACACTGGTGAGGTATAGACTTCACTCGTATGGCGGGAGCGACGAGACTTGAACTCGCGACCTCCGGCGTGACAGGCCGGCGTTATAACCGATCTTAACTACGCCCCCCTACTTCTTCATCAGCATGGTAGGCGGAACAGGGATTGAACCTGCGACCTTCGGCTTGTAAGGCCGACGCTCTCCCGACTGAGCTACCCGCCCTGAATGTGTGTGATGGAAACTACTTGTTGACGACGTCCTTGAATGCCTTCCCCGGCCTGAAGCGAGGAGCCTTGGATGCCCTGATCTTGATGGTTTCTCTGGTTCTGGGATTCACGCCCTGCCGCGCCGCCCTCTGTGCAACGTCAAACGTTCCGAAGCCGACCAGGGTAACCTTGTCACCCTTGCGGAGCGCCTGCTGGATGGCATCTGTGGTGGCATTGATTGCCTTTTCCGCAGCTGCCTTGGGGATGCCTGCCTTATTCGCCACAACGGATATCAATTCTGTCTTCGTCAAAGCATACCTCCTATACAAAGATATTGTTTTTTCCCATGCCCAAGCGCATTTGAAGGTAACAATAATTGTATGGGCTGTCAATAGCTCAATTCAGCGCCCATGCGATTATATCGTCCATGTGTTCCACGAAATGCACCCGGATTCCACGGAGAACATCCTTCGGCGTTTCGGAGAGATCTTTCTCATTTTCCACCGGGATGAGCACCGTATGCATGCCGGCCTCCTTCGCGGCCAGGAGCTTTTCCTTCAGCCCCCCCACGGGGAGTACCCGTCCTCCCAGGGTCAGCTCGCCGGTCATGGCGAGCTCGTTCCTGACGCTCCTTCCCGTGAGCGCGGACACGATGGAGGTCGCCATGGTGACCCCGGCCGATGGCCCGTCCTTGGAAACAGCGCCTTCCGGGATGTGGATATGGATATCGAGGTTCTTGTAGAAATCGCTGCCCAAACCCAACTCCTTTGCCCGGGACCTCACGTAGCTCATGCCCGCCTGGGCCGACTCCTGCATGACGTCGCCCATCTTGCCGGTGAGCAGCAGGGTCCCCTTCCCCGGCATGACGGTCGTCTCCACCCTGAGCAGCACCCCGCCCGCCTCGGTCCATGCAAGGCCGTTCACCACGCCCACGATGTCCCTCCTCTCGCGGACAGGCCTCCGGTAACGGGGTACGCCCAGCAGGTCGTGGACGGTCTTCCGGGAAATGACCGGGGTCTTCCTTGCATCGCCGGACACGATGCCCTTGACGAGCTTGCGGCAGATGGAGGAGATCTCCTTCTCCATGTTCCGCACCCCTGCCTCGCGGGTGTACTCGTGGATGATGGCGTTGACGGCGCTGGTGGAAAACCTGATTCCCCGGTCCTCCAGCCCGTGGAGGCTGAGCTGCTTCGGCACGATGTGCTGCCGGGCGATCCTTAGCTTGTCGTAGGAGGTGTACCCCTCGAGCCGGATGAGCTCCATGCGGTCCAACAGGGGGGCCGGGATGGACTGGGTGGTGTTGGCCGTGGTGATGAACATGACCCGGGAGACGTCATAGTCCACATCCAGGTAATGGTCGTTGAAGGCGTTGTTCTGTTCCGGATCCAGGGCTTCCAGCAGTGCTGCTGACGGGTCACCCCGGAAGTCCACGCTCATCTTGTCCACCTCGTCGAGGAGGAACACGGGGTTGGACGTTCCGGCGCGCCTGATGCCCTGGATGATCTTGCCGGGAAGGGCGCCGATGTAGGTGCGCCTGTGGCCCTTGATTTCGGCCTCATCCCTCACCCCTCCCAGGGAGACCCGCACGAACTTCCTCCCCACGGACCGGGCAATGGACTTCCCCAGGGAGGTCTTACCCACGCCCGGAGGTCCCACGAGGCACAGGATGGGGCCCCGGGTGATGCCCACCATCTGCTGGACCGCGAGGTATTCGAGGATGCGTTCCTTCACCCTGGTCAGCCCGTAATGGTCCTCATCCAGGACCTGCTGCGCGAAACCGATGTCGTTCCTGTCCTCGGTGAGGTCGTCCCAGGGCAGCACGAGGAACCAGTCGATGTAATTCCTGATCACCGTGGCCTCGGCGCTCATGGGGGGCATCATTCTGAGGCGCTTGAGCTCCTGCAGCGCCTTCTCGCGGGCGTGGGAGGGCATGTTCTTCGCCCTGATCTGCCTCTCCAGGGTCGCCACCTCGTCCTCCATCCCCTCGGCCGACATGCGCTGCTGCGCCGTCTGCTCGTAGGTCAGCGCCTTCTTGGTGGAGGTTGCCTTCTGGCGCGCCTGCTCCTTCATGTTCGACTGGATCCTTGCGATATCGACCTCTGAGAGGAGATGCTCATAGATCCGCTCCAGGCGGGATTCGATATGGTTGTTCTCGAGGATCTCCTGCTTCCTGGCCGTCTTCAGAGAGGTGTAGGACACCACGATATCGGAGACCATCCCCGGGTCTTCGTGGGAGTCCATCTTCTCCAGCACCCCGGGGCTGATGTCGATGGAGCAGAGCTCCACGTACTCCTTGAACGCATTCAGGACGAGCCTCCGCAGTGCCTCGGCCTCGCGCTCATCGGCGATGAAGTCGATGAACGGCTCGGTGGCGGCGTACAGCTGGTCATCGTGGGAATGGACTTCCTTGATGTTCTGACGGGTCTTCCCCTCGAGGAAGACCTTGATGGACCCGTTGGGGAGCCTCAGGAGCTGAAGGATGCTCGCGGAAACCCCCACGGTGACTCTGCCCGACCGGTCCGGTTCCTCTCCCGATGGCTGCATACTGCAGCAGACCAGCACGTCGTCCTTGGCCTCGTAGGCGGCGTTGAGCACCTTGACGGTCTTCTCGTTCTCCACGAAGAGCGGGATGATGGTGTGTGGGAATACGACGATGTCCTGCAGAGACAGCAGGGGAAGGACCTGCTCAGACGCCTCTATCTTCATATGCCTGCGAGTGTTACGCCTGAGAGGTCTTCCTCTCGTAGACAATGATGGGCGGCTTGCCCTTCAGCACCACATCCTGGCTGATGATGCACTCCTTGACGCCCTCCATGTCCGGGATCTCGTACATGATGTCCAGCATGATGCCTTCCATGATGGAGCGCAGTCCCCGCGCGCCGGACTTGCGTTTCATGGCCTCGGCGGCGATGGCCTTCAGCGCGTCCTTCGTGAAGGTCAGGTCGACGCCTTCCAGCTTCACCAGGGCCTGGTACTGCTTCACCAGGGCGTTCTTCGGCTCGGTGAGGATGGCGATGAGCGCGTCCTCGTCGAGCTCGTGCAGCGTGGACACCACGGGCATGCGGCCCACGAACTCGGGGATCAGGCCGAACTTGATGAGGTCTTCGGGCTGCACGCTCTTGAGGATCTCGCCGATGTCCCGGTCCTTCTTTCCGGAGATCTCGGCCACGAAGCCGATGGTCTTCTTGTCAAGGCGCTGGGAGATGATCTTGTCCAGACCCACGAAGGCGCCGCCGCAGATGAACAGGATGTTCGTGGTGTCGATCTGGATGAACTCCTGCTGGGGGTGCTTCCTCCCTCCCTTGGGGGGGATGGA
>CAZNGL010000186.1:0-4772 GCA_964572405.1 uncultured Bacteriovoracaceae bacterium | reverse complement strand
AGCGGATCGTACCTGACCTCGGAAAACCGCCTGACCTCTGCATACCCTTCCATGGGGTCTAAAAATCGTGATGTTTTCAATACCTTAACAAACTCCATGCAGAACACCTTTACACGAAGGAGCCCTCCGGGTCAAGGAGATACGCCCCTGAAACCGCTTGAGACGGTCCTCTCTGCCGCCCCTTCGTATCCTTGATCTGCGGGTCGACTCCCGGTATAATCCGCTCCCGGCACCAAAGGCCGCGGGGAGGTTGCGGGGGTATGAAGGGATCTCGGGCATTGCAGGGGATGGGATGAAAGACTCCCTTCTTGCCCGCACGACCATGGTCAAAGAGCAGCTGGCGGCCCGCGGCATCAGGGACAGGCGCGTGCTCGACGCCTTTCTGGAGGTGCCCCGCCACCGGTTCGTGGAGGAGTACCTCAAGTACAAGGCCTACGACGACTACCCCCTGTCCATAGGGTACGGGCAGACCATCTCCCAGCCCTACATGGTGGCCATCATGACCGAGGCCCTGTCGCCGAAGCCTCACGAAAGGATCCTGGAGATCGGCACGGGTTCGGGCTACCAGGCGGCCATCCTGTCGAGACTGTGCGCCACGGTCTATACCATCGAGCGTATCAGCGCGCTGGCGTCCCGCGCCCGCAGGACGCTCGACGACCTGGGCTATTTCAACATCCACATCCGCATCGGCGACGGCACCCTGGGCCTGCCCCTGGATGCGCCCTATGACGGCATCATCGTCACCGCCGGGGCCCCCCACGTCCCCGGGGCCCTCGTGGATCAGCTCACCGAAGGGGGCAGGCTGGTCATTCCCGTTGGCGACCAGGGTCTCCAGGACCTCAGACGCATCACCCGGTCCCCCGACGGGGTGAACGAGGAATCTCTGGGCGGGTGCAGGTTCGTCAGGCTCATCGGCAGGAACGGGTGGAAGGACTAGAGTTCCGGGAGAAAAGCTGCCGGTCATGGTCTGCAGCGCCTTCGGCGATGATCCCGCGTGAAAAGAAGCGGGATCATCGCCGGCACAAGGCCGTAATAAAAGCAGGATTCAGAGTTACTTACGGCTTTCCGTCCCACCGGCTGAAGTTGTCGAGGATGCGCAGCCCGGGCTCGCCGCTCTTCTCCGGGTGGAACTGGGTGGCGAACACGTTGGCCCGCGACACAGCGGAGGCGAACTCCAGGCAGTAGGAGGTGCGTGCCGTGACATGATCGTCCAGGGCAGGGTCGGGATAGTAGGAGTGGACGAAGTAGAACCAGGCATCCCGGTCCACTCCCTCGAGGAGGGGGTGGCTCCTGATGCGCTCGAGGGTGTTCCATCCCATGTGGGGGATCTTCTCGCCCCTCTCCGGGAACCTCCTCACCGTGCCCGGGATGATGCCGAGACAGGATGCGCTGTCCTCCTCGCTGGCGTCGAAGATGATCTGGGTGCCCAGGCAGATCCCCAGAAACGGGGTCCCCTGATCCACAACCTCCAGGATGACGCGGTCGAGGCCTCCGGAGCGGATCGTATCCATGGCCTTGCCCGCCGCGCCCACGCCGGGGAAGATGACGCGCCCGGCGGACAGGATCGTGCCGGGGTCGCTGGTGATGGTGCAGGCAATGCCGAGGTGCGTGAGCGCACGCTCCACGGAGCGGAGATTGCCTGCGCGATAGTCGATGATGGCTATCAAGGGGTCCTTTCTGAACGTCTGGTGCGGGTCGGCCCGGGCACGGGCTACAGGGCTATCCAGGCCCCCACGTAGGCGATCACCAGGCCTGCGAGCAGCCCCACGTACCCCACCTTGACCCGCGTCGGGGCGTCGGTGAGCAGGTTCAGGTAGGCAGCGATCATGTCCGGCTTGGGCTGTTCCGGCTGCTGGCCGCCCGGCGGGTTGAACATGGGACCCACCATGCGGATGGCACCCAGGATCCTGGCAAAGGTCCCCTCCTTGACCAGCAGGATGATGCAGCTGAGGATGATCACGATGTACCCGTTGAGCATCAGGAACGTTCCCAGGATAAATCCGGAGACACCGATCTCGTGCTGGAGGTCGCCGGTGGGCATCTCGATGTGAATGGGAGCGACCATCTCCTCGTTCTGAGAGCCACACCCGACGAACATCATGGCCAGCGCCACCAGGAACACGAGAAGACAGGCTCTGTGTATCTTCACGAAAAGGCCTCCGAATTCAATTTGTTCCGCACTATACCCGCTGGCCCGGTTTCATGTCAACTCTGTTTCAGAAACGCCCCGCCCGGGAGTGATGCCCCGGGACACCCCTGCCCCACCGGTGGACCTGGAGCCCGCCCCGCCCGGAAAGGCTTATTCCGCCTCGATCGACGGGCAGAGGGAAGCCAGGACAATCCGGGTTAAAGTCCTGTGCCGCCCCCTGCCGATCAGATACGCATACCATACCTGCAGGAGGGTATCCACGTGGGTGAGTTCGATGACCTCATTGAGGAATTCGTAGCAGAGTCAAAGGAGCACATCGGCGACATCGAGGACGATCTCATCAAGATCGAGTCTGACATGGAGCACGTCGATCCCGAGGTCATCAACCGGGTCTTCCGGGCCGCCCACTCCATCAAGGGCAGCTCGAAATTCCTCGATCTGGTCAATATCGGCGATCTGGCCCACCGGATGGAGGATGTGCTCAACCTCATCCGCTCCGGAAAGCTGATCCCGTCGAGCGACGTGGCAGGTCCCCTGCTTCTGGCAGCGGACATGCTCAAGACCATGCTGGAAGACGTCACGGCCAGCAACTCCATGGACATCTCCGAGCCCCTGGGGGAGCTCCAGAAGATCCTCGACAGGGAGAACGCAGGTCCGAAGAAAGCCGCCAAGGCCGAGCCGTCCGTGGCCTCAGACCCGCTGGCCGTCTTCGGCATCGCCCCGGACAGGATCAGGGCGAAGCTCGGTTCCTCGCAGGTCTATGTCCTCACCATCGACGCCGCGTCCGGCGATGTGGACCACATCAAGTCAGAACTCAGGAACCTGGGCGAGGTCCTTTCCCAGAAGACCACCCCCGCGGGGAAGCTGGTGACGCTCTTCGCCACCATTATGGAGGCGGACATGGTTCCCCTGGCCCTGGGCGTGGACAAGGGGTCCTTCGTCCAGGTGACCGAATCCATGCTCGCACCCAAGGCCATGCAGCCGCAGCCGCCCAGGCCTGTCCAGGCCGCACCGAAGCCGAAGGAGTCCTCACGGGTCCCAGGGCCGGCACCAAAGCCCAAGCCTCCCCGCGTCGAAGAGGATGTGGAGGAAGGCGCATACCGGAAGGTGTCCTTCGACGAACCGGATGCCAGGCAGATGATCGAGACCCTCAAGGAGGAGGTGAAGGCCGCCCGGAAGGAGGAAAATACCTCCTTCATCACCTTCACCCTGGACAACGAGGTCTACGCCGTGCCCATCCAGACCATCGAGGAGATCATCGGCCTCCAGGAGATCAGCCTGCTGCCCAATGTCCCGGACTTCATCAGGGGCGTGATCAACCTGCGGGGAGAGATCGTGCCCATCATGGACCTGAGGCTCAAGTTCGGGCTGACCGCCAAGGAGTACACGCAGTTCACCGTGTTCCTCATCGTGCGGGTGGATGACCGCCTCATGGGCATGGTGGTGGACAACGTGGCGGACGTCCTGGTCATCGACCCCGGCAAGGTCCAGAAGAAGCCGGCCTTTTCGGCCAAGATATCCACCGAGTTCATCAAGGGCGTGTACAAGGACGCCCAGGAGGACCTCGTCATCCTGGTGGACGTGCCGGCCCTCATCAAGCCAGAGGAGTGGGAACTGGGCTACATCTGACCCTGCACTTCACAGGGCGCTGAGAAAAAAGATCTGGCCCGTGCGCCGCACGGGCCAGATGTCTTTGTGACGGCACGCCCCTCAGTGCTCGCTCAGGGCTCCTTCTCCGGCATGAAGAAGGACTGGATGAGCAGGCCCACCATGCCCAGCGAGATCCAGGTGTCCGCCATGTTGAAGGTCGGCCAACGGAAACGGCCCACGTGGAAGCTCAGGAAGTCCACCACCTCGCCGAACAGGAACCGGTCCGTGAGGTTCCCCAGGGCTCCCGCGATGATGAGGCTGAATACCAGCTTCAGGAGCCATGAATCATCAGGGCTCCGCCAGAAGATGACGAGGATGGCCCCGCAGGCGATCACGGTCACGGCGGCGAAGAACAGGGTCCGGTATTCCACGGGCATTCCCTGGAGCATGCCGAAGGCCGCGCCCGTGTTCCGTGCATGGATGATGTCGAGGAACCCGGGGACCACCGTAAACCCCTCGCCGATGTCCATGCGGGAATGGACGAGCCACTTCGTCGCCTGGTCGATGATGTAGCAGGGCACCGCCACGAGCCCCATCCAGAGCGCCAGGCTCCTGATCCTCATGTTCGCCATACCACCGGCCACCGTGTCCGTCATCCCTCGCATGCCTCCTGCAGCGTCTGATGCACACATGAACACACATGGACCTCCTTGTGCAAGATGAAAGAGCGTGGCACCTGCCGGGCCGGAACGGCGCAGCGGAAATACCCCGGCCCGTCTCTCAGAGGGGGGATCCTGGATCTGTACTGAATGGAAAGCACCAGGAAAGTCCCTCTCAAGTCGTGTGCCGAATAGTCCGAAAAGATGGAAGGATAATGAACCGGACACTGTCATACGGACGAAGAGAACCGGACCTCGGGCGGCACCTGTCGCCCATGCACTGCAGCAGGCCCTGTTCCCGGCAGGAATGAGGATATGGGGTACAACATTCTACTGGTGGATGATTCCAATGTGGTGAAGGCGGTCCTCTCGAA
>CAZNGL010000185.1:0-4846 GCA_964572405.1 uncultured Bacteriovoracaceae bacterium | reverse complement strand
GTGCCCTGGGTTCACACCCGTCCTGGCCCGTGTCGAACTACGCGTTCACCGGGAGCGGCGCAACCCCGTTCTCGCGGGTCACCATGGACGACCCGTCCAATGTGGTGGCCAAGGCCATCCAGAGCCTGGCCATACGCATCGACAAGGACCGCAAGAAGCACGGCTCCAGGGTCGTCACGTTCACCGGCATCGACCGGCAGTGCGGCACCACCGAAGTCCTGCTCAACACCGCCTATGCCATCACCAAGCTCTGCAAGAGCATCATCGTCATCGACACGAACTTCGAACATCCCCATCTGGAGAACCTGATCTACATCGATGACGACAGGCCCGGCATGGTGGATTTCCTCACCAGGAAGATCTCCCTCAGGGACTGCATCGTGCACGACCACGAACGGGGCATCGACTTCATCCTGCCCGGCCGTTCGCCCACTTCCGGTGAGCTGGGGATCATGGACCTCTCCACCATCCCGGACATGATCCGGGAGCTGAAGGAGCACTACGACCTCATCATGATCGACTGCTCGCCGGTGCTCACCAGCGACATCACCGAATTCTGCATCCTGCAGTCGGACATCGCCATCGCGGTGGTACAGGGAGACAAGACGAGGTACGATGACCTCTACCTGGCGGGCGACATCCTGTTCAGGCTCAAGGTCCCCGCCATCGGCGCGGTCCTGAACTGGGGCGCGCCCAAGGACCTGAACAGGGTTCAGCTCCTGGTGTGGAGGATGCTCTGGCCCGTGGAAAGGTTCCTGGCGCGGATGACCAACCGGAGCCTGAAGTACGTGAGATACTTCAACGAGCCCCCCAAACCACCCCCGGAGCCGGCAGGATAATCCTGAATGAACGCCCTCGTTCACGTCGTCATGTTCGGGTGGATCCCGGTGGTCATCGGGCTCTTCTCCGTGCTCAAGCCCCGGCACGCCGTCATCACCTCGTTCCTGGTAGCCTGGCTCTTCCTCCCGAACGCAGCCTACCCGCTGCCCGGCCTGCCGGACTACACCAAGATCTCCGCCACCTGCTGGGGGATCTTCATCGCGGCCGCCCTGTTCGACATGGAGAGCCTGGCGCGGTTCAGGTTCCGGGCCCTGGATCTGCCCATGCTCGTCTGGTGCCTGTGCCCCGTGGCTTCGTCGCTGGCCAACGGCTACGGCCTGTACGACGGCCTCGCGGTGTCGCTCAGGCAGACCGTCACCTGGGGGTTTCCCTACTTCATCGGCAGGGTGTACTTCAACAGCCTGGAGGCCCTGAAGGAATTCGCCGTTGGCATCTTCATCGGCGGGATGGTCTATGTCCCCTTGTGCCTCTGGGAGAGCCGGATGAGCCCCCAGCTGCACTACAACCTCTACGGGTTCTACCAGCACAGCTTCGCCCAGACCTACCGGTGGGGCGGGTGGCGGCCCATGGTCTTCCTCGCCCATGGGCTCATGCTCGGCATGTGGATGATGAGCGCCTCGCTCGTGGGCGTGTGGCTCTGGGCCACGGGAACGCTCAAGGAGTTCAGAGGGCTGTCCATGATGTGGATGGTCCCGGTCCTCGTCCTGACGTCCATCTGGTGCAAGTCCACCGCGGCCATCGCCTATCTCTTCGGTGGCATGGCCATCCTGTTCCTGTCGCGCAGGATCAGGAAGCCGCTGTTCCTCATCCTCCTGCTGGCCATCCCGCTGCTCTACCTCCCCGTCCGGGCCACAGGGACGTGGGATGGCGGCGAGGTCGTTTCCTTCATTGCCGGGCATGTCAGCGAGGAGCGTGCGGAGTCGCTGCAGTTCAGGCTGGACAACGAGAAGATCCTGGCCGACAGGGCGTTGCAGAGCCCGCTGTTCGGCTGGGCCACGTGGGGAAAGGCCAGGGTCTACGACGAGGAGGGCAGGGACATATCGGTGACGGACGGCCTGTGGATCATTGCGCTGGGCAATCACGGCCTGGTGGGGCTCGTCTCCATGACGCTCGCCGTCCTCATGCCGGTTTTCTTCTTCGTGCGCTCCCATCCGGCATCCTCATGGGGCGACCCCCGGGTGGCGCCTGCGGCCGCCTTGTCACTGCTCCTGGCCCTCTCCATGGTGGACAACCTCCTCAATGCCATGGTGAATCCCATCTTCATCGTCATGGCAGGGGGCATCTCCGGGCTGCCGGTTCTTCAAAAGGCCCTGAAGCGCTCCGAGAAAGTGCTGAAACGGGTCTTCCCTGGTGATCAGGTCTATGTGCCGAGGTTCATCTGAGATGGTGATGCGCCGTTCATGGTGTCGGGGAATCCCCCCGGCCTGCGGACCGGGCACGGATCTCGTCGAGCAGGGCGCGGTATTTCGGAACCCGGTCCGTGGGTTCGTCAAGGAATCCCAGGTGACCCCAGGAGCCGTACGGGGTATCCTGCGCGGACACGAACGAGTAGGCCATGAAGAGCCCCACGCGCATGTCCCTGCAGGCCGAGAGGAACTCCCGGTACATGGAGTACAGCTCAGGGGACCTCTGGGCGTCCCACAGGGCCTTCTGGTATGCGGGAGAGGTTCCCAGCGGGCGGGGGCAGATGGAGGGGCCGCCTTCATAGGTGATGTACCTGATGTTGAGGCGTGCCGCGATGCCGGCATGCCGCTCCATGGAGGGGATCTCGCTGGAGCGCATGTTGTCGTACACGCCCCTGAGGACGTCGTGATCCGTGGCGCGGGCCCCGAGGCCCTTCAGGTCCGCGTACCCCTGCGCGCCCAGGCCGAAGTACCCGCTCGTGGCGAGGGCGTCCATGCCGGAGGGCCCGAGGGCATCGGCGATGTCCTCCATGAGGGCCGGCCTGAGCTGTTGCCCGCTGGCCACCCGGACGATGCGGCCCCTGTCCTCGCCGAACTCCTCCTGCCAGACCGCAAAGGCCTGACGGGCAAAAGACGCGTACTTCCGGGCATGGGACAGGGATGCATCCCCGTTCTCCGCCACCCATCCGTGCTGGGCGAACATGGTGTTCCACACCTCGTTGGAGTACTCGATGTAGACCGTCCTCTCGGGTTTCAGCGAGCCCTTCACGAGCCGGGCGAACTGCCTGACGCAGTCTCCGTCCGCGGCGTGGGGGATGCAGAACCACGGGTCGGCGCCCAGCGTGTTGCACAGGTCCACCATGTGCTCGATGGCCACGCCCCGGGGTCCTGTCTGCGTATACGTGGAAGGCTTCGTCCGCTGGTCCCAGTGCACGAAGACCGAGTTGTTCGTCCGCTGCCAGTCCATGAACCGCACCACCCTGAAGGGCTCGAGCCTCCTGAGGAACAGGGGGTTGAAGGGCCTTTGGGCGTACGTCGCCTCGTGGCCGGGCATGATGATGCGGATGTTCCTCACATGATCTCCCCTGACGGAGCGCAGGATCTTCATGAGAATGCCGGACCCGGAAGGTCTTACGTCGAGCTCGATCCGGCCCGGCGTCGTCGACGCCTCCTTCGCGTCGAGGGAGAACCCGAGCTCTCCCGTGCCCTCGTAGAGGCAGACGTACCTCCCCGCGGGGTAGCGACCCTCCATGCCGCTGCACATCAGGGTGGCCGTGATCTGGGGGGCCTCGGCGCCCGGGACCTCCACGGGGAGCGACAGGGGGTACCCGTCCCCATCCAGGGGGATGGAGCCGAGCAGGTCCGTGTTCCAGGGGTTCCTGCCGCCGGGCACGGTGCGGTCGTTCTGGGTCACCCACGGCATGGAGGTCTTGGCCACGTCCACGAAGGGCAACTCGCGGGTCCAGTACGACAGGGTGGAGAGGTTCATCCCGATGGTGAGGTCCCCCTTTTCGCCCCGGACCGAGCACGACGGGTAGCTGACCCAGAGGACGACAAGGACGCCGATGCACGCTGCAGCGATACCCGTGGAAAGGACGGCTTTCTTCATCCCGTTCTCCCTGGAGAGGATGCGGGCCCTGAACCGGGAAGTCCGCTCTGTGGTGGAATATACGGGAAAACGTTCGGCCCCACAAGGCATCAGTACGGGGAGGGACGCCGGTGTCCATGAACAGGTTCTCCCCCCTGCTCGATCTCATCCTCAGGCCGCAGGAGCAGTCTCTCAAGCTCCAGAGCATCCGCGCCGCGCTGTGGAGTCTGGTGGAGAAGGGCGGCAGCCAGGCCCTGAGGATGGTCGGGAGCCTGATCCTCACGAGGATCCTCTACCCCGAGGCCTTCGGCATCATGGCCACGGCCCAGATCGTCATCGTCATGATCCAGCTCTTCACGGACATCGGCATCAGGATTTCCATCATCCAGAACCCGAAAGGGGCCGAGCCGGAGTTCCTGGATACCGCGTGGGTCATCTGCTGCCTTCGCGGGGTTGTGCTGGCCGCCATGGTCCTGCTCATGGCATGGCCTATGGCGCTGGCCTATGACCAGCCGCAGATATTCGGAATCCTCGCCCTCATGAGCCTGAGCCCGCTCGTCCTGGGCCTGGAGAACCCCGCGCTCTCGGTGACCATCAAGCAGTTCCGCGTGGAGAAGAAGGTCTCCCTGGAGATCTGGTCCCAGGCCCTGGGGCTCGCCAGCACCATCGTGCTCGCATGGCTCATGCGGTCCGTGTACGCCCTGGCCATCGGGGTCGTGCTCTCATCGGCCTACAAGGCGGCAGGGTCGTTCGTGGTGTCGCCCTACCGGCCCCGCCTCGCGTTCCACAAGGCATACGCCCGGGAGATCCTCCACTTCGGGAAGTACATCTTCGTGAACACGCTCATCGGCTTCCTGGCAATGAACGCCGACATCCTGCTCACCGGCAAGGTCCTGCACATGGAAAACCTCGGCTACTACACCCTGGGAAGGAACATCGGCACCCTCATCTGGCTCGTGTGCTTCCAGATCTTCGTGCAGTCCTACCTGCCCGCCGTGAGCTCGGTGAACCAGGA
>CAZNGL010000184.1:0-4872 GCA_964572405.1 uncultured Bacteriovoracaceae bacterium | reverse complement strand
CCCCATGCGCTGGAGCGGTCTCGGCATGCGGGCCAGGATGAAGGCGAAGGGGTATCCCACGAGCAGGGAGATCACCGTGGTGCCCAGCGCCAGGAGCAGGGAGTACCAGCACACCACGAGGAATACCGGGGAGAATATCCCCCGGTATGCGGAGAGGTTGAAGTTCCAGGCGATGATGGCCGCCGGGTCGCGTTCGAGGAAGCTGTAGAGCACCACGAAGAGGTAGGGGACCACCACGAACACGGTGATCCAGAGCAGGGTTGATCCCACGGCGAAGTTCCTGAAGCGGCTCTTCACCATGGCTGGAGCACGACCTCCCACCCGTAGAGCCAGTTCACGTGGACCCGCTGGCCCTCGCGGTAGACGATGTTCTCCTGGTCCTCGTTGAAGAACTGGGTCACGAAGATGCTCTCGCCCTCGTCCAGGCTGATGATGAGGTCCACGGTCTTGCCCTTGTAGATGACCTCGTCCACCCTGCCCGTCAGGGAGGGGTCGCTCCCGCTCCACTCCTCCTCCACGGTGACCTGGATGTCCTCGGGCCGCAGGAGCACCTTCACGAGGCTTCCCGGGCCGAACCGGGAGCGGTTCTGCACCGGGAAGAGCCGGCCGTGGATGTCCACCACGGCGCTGCCGCCATTCACCTCCCTCACGAAGGCGTCGAACACGTTGATCTCCCCAACGAACTTTGCCACGAACATGTTCTCGGGCTCCTCGTAGATCTGGATGGGGGTGCCGATCTGCTCGATGGCGCCCTGGTTCATCACCGCGATGCGGTCCGACATGCTGATGGCCTCCTCCTGGTCGTGGGTGACGAACACGAAGGTGATACCGAGCTGGCGGTGCACCCGCTTGAGCTCGAGCTCCATCTCTTGGCGGAGCCGGTAGTCCAAGGCACTGAGCGGCTCGTCCAGGAGCAGGACCAACGGCTTGTTCACGATGGCCCGGGCCATGGCCACCCGCTGCTGCTGGCCGCCCGAGAGCTGGTGCGGCATGCGCGACTCCAGGCCGGACATCTTCACGATGTCCAGGGCCTCGCGGACCTGGCGGCCGATGGTCTGGGCGTCGGTCTGCTTCATGCGCAGGCCGAAGGCGATGTTCTCGAACACGGTCATGTGGGGGAACAGGGCGTAGCTCTGGAACACGGTGTTCACGTTGCGCTTGTTGGGGGGGATGCCGTCGAGGCGGGAGCCGTTCATGAAGATCTCGCCCTGGGTCAGGGTTTCGAACCCTGCGATGAGCCTGAGCACGGTGGTCTTGCCGCAGCCTGAGGGACCGAGCAGGGTGAGGAACTCACCCGGGTAGATGTCGAGGTTCAACGAGTCGACGGCCGTCACGTCGTCAAACCGTTTCGTCACCCCCTTCAAGCGGACAATGGGCGCCTTCTCCATCCATGCGGCCCTCCATCGTGTGATGTTCGTGCAGAGACGAAGTGTGTCTATACCAAACGGCCCGTTTTGGCAATGAAATTTTCCCCCGGGGCCGCACTGTTGTCGACCCGTTCATGCTACAATAGTAAACAGTCCGCCAGTGCCAGCGGTGCAGGGCAACGGACCCGTTTCCCCTAGAGCCTCTTGATCTTCCAGAAGCCGAACACCACCAGCGCCGAGCACAGCGACATGCCCATGATGATCCAGAAGGCGAAGGGGTGGTGCTGGACGGGGATGCTGACGTTCATGGAAAAGGCGCTCACCACGAAGGTGGGGACCATGATGCACAGCACGATCATGTTCAGGGTCTTCATGAGGATGTTGAGGTTGTTGTTCACGATGGAGACCCTGGCGTCCATGAGGCTCGCCAGGATGTTGGAGTAGATCTCGGCCTGCCGGTAGCACTGGTTGTTGTCCACCATGATGTCCTCGAGGAACTCCGCGTCGTCGGTGTCGAAGCCGATCTTGGCGGCGTTGTTCCTGAGCTTGGCGATGCCGATGGCGTTCGAGTTGATGGCGTTGAGGTAGTACACCAGGCTCTTGCCCAGGGTGAAGAGGTTGATGAGGTATTTGTTCTCCATGGAGGTGTTCACCCTGTCCTCCAGCTCGTCCGTGAGGAGGTTGATGACCTTGAGGTGCTCCATGAAGTGGTAGGCGGAGCGGTTGATCACCCGGAGGAGGAGGCTTTTGAGCGACGGGACCCGGGTGAACTGCTTGCCCTCGAAGAGCGGCACGTCCTCGGAGACCACCAGCACCAGGGTTTCCTTGAAGAGGAACGCGCCCGTGGAGCAAACCCTGAACAGGAGCTGGTCCTCGCCCGAGTAGCTCTTGGGCATCTTGAAGATGAGCGCCACGTGGCTGGGCTCGAACTCGAGACGCGAAAGCTCGTCGGGGTCCAGGGACGAGTTCAGGGTGTGCTCGTCCACGCCCAGGTCCTGGATGAGATAGCGCTTCTCCTCGGCATCCGGGTTGACGAAAACCTGGATCTGCCCAGTCTCTCCCGTGCATTCTAGAACCCTGCAGTCAACGAGCCGGTAGTCTCTCCGCATACATACACCTCGTGAAGCTCGACTGCGCGGACTTGAAAGAGAAAGGATCCTTTCTCGCGGTTCGGCGCAATCATCCGTGCCCGGCCCCAGGGCAGGATGTCCGCACCGGGGTCAGACTACATGCATCTATTTCCTGTGCTGTCGTCGGTACTCATTGGGGTTGTGCGTAGCACACTCGTCCGTGTCCGTCAAACTGTAAAATCGAGGGACAAGGGGAACCGCTCCTGTCCCCTTGTCCCTCGGAGGTCCGGCCCGGGGGTTCGCCCCCTTCCGTCACTTGGCGGGCTTGGCGATCTGGAGGATCTGCATGGGTATCTCGATGCCCAGGGCCTTCATCCGCTCTGTGTCCACCATGATCTTGAGGTCCTCCTGCTTGAGGATGGGCAGGCTCTCGGGCTTCCTGCCCTCCTTGAGGATCTTCACCACGTTCTGCCCGCCCAGCTGGCCCACCGTTTCGAAGTCGGTGCCCACCGAGAGCACCGAGCCCTTGGTGTGCTGGAACACGAAGCTGAGGATGGGAATCTTGTTCTGGCGGCAGTACGCATCGAGGTCGTTGACGTTCTGATAGTTCTTGATTCCGTAGTAGGTGTCCAGCGGGATGATGTAGGCCTCGACCCCCTGGGCCCTGAGCTCCTTCGCGGCAGGCAGGATGCTGTCGCTCTTGCTCACCTGCTTGGAGAGCACTTTCATGCCGAAGGCAGGGGCGTTCTTCTTCGCCTCCTCGATGTGGGCGATGCCGTTCTCGTCCTCGCTGCTGATCATGCCGAAGGTCTTGAGGTTCGGGAAAGCGGTCTGGACGATCTTGAGCGCGTTCTTCATGTCCATGTAGAGCGTGGCCCCGGTGACCCCTGGCCCGCCGTTGGTGAGCGAGGGGCTCCCTGCCGCCTGGGGTATGGCCACCGCCATGAAGACAAGGGGTATGCCCGCGCCGGTGATCTTGTCCCGGGCATACTTGGTGGCCGGCGTCCCGATGGTGACGGCCAGGTCGGGCTTGGCGCTCGCGATGCGGGATGCCTCATCCCTGATCCTGAACAGGATGCCCACCTTGTCGAGGAACCCCCCGCCCTCCACGTTGTAGTCGAGGATGACGCGGTTTATCTTGAGGTTCTTTCCCGGTGCGAAGCCGTTGCTCCTGAGCACGTCGAGGAATCCGTTGTACGTGATCTGGAACGCATCGATCTTGGCCACCTGCAGGACCTCTATCCGGTAGACCTTTTCCTCGGCGAGGCATGGCGAGGCGATGAACGACACCATAAGGAGCATGCCGACATACTTGATCATTCTTTTCATGAGGTTCCTCCCTTTCCCAGGACTTGTCTTGTTTTCGTGTAAGACTCAGAAATGTGCGCCTGAATAGAATATAAGACCGCCGGGCATGAAAATCCAGCCTTGCGCGACACGAATCCGCAACAGGGAGATGCCGCCTCCGGACGGCATAGACACGCCCCGACGGCAGGGACCCGGAAGGCTTGCACGCACGCACGCTCTCGGGGTAGTATGCATCGACGGCAGGCCCGGAGGCGGTCATGGCAACCATCGGCGCATTCTTCGATTTCGACAGGACGCTCATCGACGTGCAGAGCCCCCGCCTGGGCATCCGCTACCTGTGGGAGCACGGCCTCATTTCGCTCCCCTACATCCTCAAGGTCATGGCGGCAAACTTCTTCTATCAGCGCCACATGCTCAGCGACGAGGCCATGGCGCGCGTCCTCATCAGCTTCTACCGGGGCAGGCCGCTTGCGCTGTTCGAGGCCGGGGCGCGGGACTACTATCACCAGGTGCTCAGGCCCCACCTGGCGCCCAACATCGTGCACCGCCTCCGGGAACACCAGGACGCGGGCCACGTCACGGTGCTCATCTCCGCAGGCCTGAAGTACCTGCTGACCCCCGTGGCGCAAGACCTGGGTTTCCACCACCTGCTCTGCACCGACCTGGAGGTCGGTCCGGACGGCGTTCTCACCGGAAGGACAAGGGGGCCGGTCTGCTCGGACCGGCACAAGAGGGATCATGCGGCGAACCTCGCAAAAGCACTCGGCATGGACCTGGGGGCATCATCGGCCTACGGCGACCACCATGCGGACATCCCGTTGCTCGAGCTCGTGGGAAGGCCCCACGCCGTGGAGCCCACGGACAGGCTCCGGAAGGTGGCTGCCGAGCGGGGGTGGCCCGTCCTGACGTACCGGTGAGAGCCCCCTCGGGGGGCCGGGCCCCTCACCTCCGCTGCATGGCGACCTCCAGCCTCCGCACCGCCAGCGAGCAGGCCAGGGTGACCACGAAGTACATGGCCGTGATGGTGATCCAGATCTCGAAGGTGCGGTAGGTGGACGACATGATCTCCAGACCCTGGAAGGTGAGCTCCTGGATGGAGATGACCGACACGATGGCCGAGTCCTTGA
>CAZNGL010000183.1:0-4919 GCA_964572405.1 uncultured Bacteriovoracaceae bacterium | reverse complement strand
TCTCGGGCCGGGAGACCACCACGCAATCCACCAGGATGCCCGGGACCTTGACGCGCCCGGCATCCAGCGTGCCGCTGGCCGCGATGCGCTCCACCTGGGCGATGACGAAGCCGCCCGAGTTCTTAGCCGCCATGGCCAGCGAGAGCATTTCCACGGTGAGCGCCTCCCGCTCCATGGTGATGTTCCCGTCCGTGTCAGCGGTGGTGCCGCGGATGATGGACACGTTGATGGGGAAGGTCTTGTAGGCGAGGTACTCTTTGCCGTCGAAGGTGACGGTCTCCACCAGGTCCTGGGTGGTGACGCTGTTGATCCTCCCCCCGCCGAAGCGGGGGTCGATGTAGGTCCACAGGCCCACCGAGGTGATGGTGCGGGGCTTGCGGGCCGCGATGTCCCGGTACATGTGGGAGATGACCCCCTGGGGGAGGTTATAGGCCTCGATGGTGTTTTCCAGCGCCATCCTCCCGAGCTTGGGGACGAGTCCCCAGTGACCGCCGATGACCCGCTTCACCAGGCCCTCGTGGGCCAGGTGGTTCAGGCCTCTGTCCTGACCGTCGCCCTGGCCTGCCGCATAGACCAGGGTGAGGTCCCTCGGCCTGCCCGTGGCCAGGAAGTGGTCCTCGATACCGGTGAGGATCTCCTCCGGCACGCCGATGCCCACGAAGCCGCCCGTGGCAACGGTGTCATGGTCATGGATGACCTGGACCGCCTCCTGGACCGATACGACCTTACCTTTGCGCACCCGTGAGGGCGGCCAGGTGGAGAGCATGGGGTGTCGAGAGCCTCGCTTTGCCATGGAATCCTCCCTGGGTCTGGTAGATGGTCCCTTTCTCCGTGTTCCACCTGGCCGGAATCAACTGGCATGGCGTGGAGTGCGCATCCCCTACACGGTGAAATCGAAGGGGATGGACCCGGGCATCTGCCGCAGGTGGGCAGTCGCCCGTGACTTGGTGGTGAAATCGGTGAAGGCCCTCTTCACGGCATCCTCGGTCAGGCCGAGCGCGGAAGCCGCCTGTTCCACGGGCACCTCGTGCTCCCAGGCATAGAGCAGGTGGTCGAGCCTGTCGAAGGGGATGCGGAAGAAGAACTCCTGGTCCGTGACCGGCAGGCTGAAGGTGTCCGGGCTGGGAGGCCGCTCGATGATCTCCGGGATCACGCCCAGGTGACCGGCCAGCTGGTAGATCTGGTTCTTGTAGAGGTGCGCCAGGGGCTCCACGTCCGTGCCGCCGTCTCCGTACTTGCAGAAGTCGCCCAGGAGGTACTCGGTGCGGTTGGTGGTGCCCGCCACCACAAAGCCGCGGCTCTCCGCCTCGTGGTAGAGGTGGAGCATGCGGGCCCTGATCTTGATGTTGGCAAAGGAGGTGATGGCCCTGAAGGCCTCGAACCCGAGCCGCTTCTTCTTTATCGACCCGTCACCGAGCCGCACCTGGAGCACGTAGAAGCTGAAGGATTCACGCTCCAGGAGGTCGGTGGGAAGCGTGATGTTGTAGGTGCAGCCGGGTGCGTACTCCGGGACGAGGGTGCGGATGTACTCGTCCCTTTTTGCGTAGGGCATGACGCTGTCCACCGTGGCAGTGATGTCCACCTCCCGGCACGAGATGCCCATCCTGGCGGCATGGGCCTTGGCGTAGGAGGCGCTCACGGGGTTGGACTCCCGCTCGGGCAGGACCAGGCCCGCCACGGCGTCTTTCCCCACGGCGCGCACCGCCAGCTCGGCCATGACCGCCGAGTCGATGCCCCCCGAGAGGCCCACCACGAACCCGTTCCTCCGGTAGACCGTCTTGACCTGGTCCTGGAGAAAGGCCGCGATGCGCTCCGTCTCCTCCCCGGGATCGATTCTCAGCACGTCTGGGCCGAAAGCCATGGTTCCTCCAGTCTTCAGTGAGATGGTGTGTGCCGGGTGAATAGTATCACCGCCGGGACTTCCCGCACAAGGTGCAAGCGTGCGGAAAAGTGTTTTTCGCATTGATGAAACGGTCATTTTTGCAGTACATGTTGCCGATAGGTCATACGAGTCAAAAGAACGACGCGAGGGGATGTCCATGCCTGACGTACGTGATACGGTCACCACTTTCATACGGGAAAACTTCATAGCCGGCCGCAGCGACGTGGCCATCGACCCTGACCAGTCCCTCATCGAGAGCGGGATCATGGACTCCACCGGGGTGCTGGAGCTGGTGGAATACCTTGAGACCACCTTCGAGATCAAGGTGGCCGACGAGGAGCTCGTGCCCGAGAACCTGGAAACCGTGAACAACATCGTGAAGTTCCTTGCATCCAAGGGCGTGTCGTCCTAAGGAAGCGATGCTCGTCTGCGACCTGCTCACCGCCTCTGCCCAGAAGGCCCCCGAACGGACCGCCCTGCTCCACGGTGACCGGACGGAGTCCTATGGCGAGCTGGAGGCCCTCTCCAACAGGATCGCCCGCCTCCTTGCTGAATCGGGCCTTGAGACCGGGGACCGCGTGCTCGTGGTCATGGAGAACTCCATGGAGAACGCCGCGGCCTACTACGGCATCCTCAAGGCGGGCTGCGTGAGCGTGGAGATCCACGACCGGACCACGCCTTCCGAGGCGCAGTACTACGTGAAGAACTCGGGAGCCAGTGCGTGCATCCTGTCGAAGGCCGCGGCCGGGAGGCTCCCGGACATCGATGTCCCGGTGGTGCTGAGCCAGGGGGAGGTCCAGGGGGGACCCTCGCGCACCGTGATTCCCTGGGCGGCGATCGACGCCATGGACAGCACCCGGCCCCACATCTCCGTGCCCGAGGACGCCCTGGCGGCCATCGTTTACACCTCGGGGAGCACGGGGGCTCCCAAGGGGGTCATGCTGAGCCACCGGAACCTCTGCACGAACACGGAGGCCATCGTGTCCTACCTGGGGCTGACACCTTCGGACAGGGTCATGGCGGTGCTCCCCTTCTACTACGTCTACGGCAAGACCCTGCTCAACACCCATGTCATGGCAGGCGGATCGGTGGTCATCAACAACCGGTTCGCCTTCCCCAACGCCGTGATCAAGGAGATGGTGGACAAGAAGGTCACCGGCTTCGCCGGCGTCCCCTCCACCTTTGCCATCCTCATGAACCGGTCCATCTTCCCCTCGACAGTGATCCCCACGCTCCGGTACGTGACCCAGGCGGGCGGCGCCATGGCCCCTGCCCTGACCAGACGGGTCATCGATAACCTGAGGGGGGTGCCGCTCTTCGTCATGTACGGCGCCACAGAGGCCTCGGCGCGGCTCACCTACCTGCCCCCGGACAGGCTCGTCACGGACAAGCTCGGCTCCATCGGCATCCCCATCCCCGGTGTTGAGGTGACGGTGCGGGACGACCAGGGCAACGTTGTGGGCCCGGGCGAGGTGGGCAACATCTGCGCGCAGGGCCCGAACATCATGCAGGGCTACTGGCAGGACCCCGAGGAGACGGCCAGGGCGCTGAAGCCCTGGGGGCTCGTCACCGGGGACCTGGGACACAAGGACGCTGAGGGGTTCATCTTCCTCACGGGCAGGAAGAAGGAGATGCTCAAGATCGGCGGCGAGCGCGTCTCCCCCAAGGAGATCGAGGACGCCATCATCGCCTCGGGCATGGTGCACGAATCCGCGGTCATCGGCCACCCGGACGAACTGCTCTCCGAGGTGCCGGCGGCCTTCGTGGTGCCGCTCGGAGAGGACGGCTTCCGTCTCGAGGAGCTGCAGCGCTCCATCGCCGTCCGGCTCGCCCCGCACAAACACCCCAGGTACTGGCATGTGCTCAGGGCCATGCCCAAGAAGCCGTCCGGCAAGATCGACAAGGAGGCGTTGAAACATGAACTGCTGCACAAAGTGCGTACTGCCTGAAACCTTTCCCGGCATCAGCTTCGACGAGAACGGCGTCTGCAACTACTGCCGGAAGACCCCCATCCCCTCCGCAGATGAGAAGCGCGAGCACCTGAAGCGGTTCGAGGAGCTCATCGAGAAGAAGCGCGGCAGGGGCGGGTTCGACGTGCTCCTGGCCTACAGCGGGGGAAAGGACTCCACCTACACCCTCATGATGCTTACGCAGACCTACGGGCTCAAGGTGCTGGCGTACACCTTTGACAACGGGTTCATCTCGGAGCAGGCCAAGGTGAACATCACGAAGATGACCGACGTCCTGGGCGCCACGAGCGTGTTCTTCAGGCCTTCCTTCCCGCTCATGAAGAGGGTCTTCGGCATGTCTGCGAGCAGGCTGATCTACAGCCCCAAGACGCTCGACAGGGCGAGCTCCATCTGCACCACGTGCATCGGCATCGTCAAGGCCATGATCCTCAAGACCGCGCTCGCCTATAGGATCCCGCTCGTGGCCTACGGGTGGTCACCCGGCCAGGCGCCCATCGCCTCGGCGGTCATGCAGACGAACCCGAGGCTCCAGCGCATCTCGCAGCGCACCGTGCGGGACCCGCTCATTGAAGCCTGCGGCGACGAGCTGAAGCCCTTCTTCCTCAGCGAGGAAGACCTTGCCACCGAGCCTTCCCTGTGGCCCGTGAACATCCACCCGCTGGCCTTCACCGAGTACGACGAGAACGATATCCTCAGGAAGATCAAGGAGATGGGCTGGGTAAAGCCCGAGGACACGGACCCCAACTCCACCAACTGCCTGCTGAACGCCCTTGCCAACTACCTGCACCGCCGGCAGTTCTTGTTCCACCCCTATGCCTGGGAGATCGCCGGGATCGTGCGATCCGGCTCCATGGACAGGGAGGAAGGGCTCGAAAAGGTGGGCCAGGAAGAGGACATGAAGATGGTCCGCTACGCGGCGGACCTGCTGGGGATCGACGTCCCGGGGTGATGGGAACTGCGGGTACGGATGCGGTTATCTCTGCTTGCTGTGAATAATGGGTACCTCTAAAATTCCCTTGGACTAGCGCAGATATAAATTGCATTAACCCATTGAATATGTTATATAA
>CAZNGL010000182.1:0-5037 GCA_964572405.1 uncultured Bacteriovoracaceae bacterium | reverse complement strand
ACATCAGAAGCCCAAACACGACAACCACAAACAACACCCATAAAGAACCCTTCTTCATCTTCTTTATCTCCTATCCTTTTTTTTTCTGCCGATGTTATTCAGCAGGTGGTGTTTCCTACGCCTGTGCCCAATGAAGCCATGAACCGTTCATACAAACAGTGCCTGTAAGAAGTCAAGCGTTCCTTACGCAGTGGGTTAGCTCGGGTGGATTGCACCGGATATCCGTTCGATGCATCCGCCCTCGTTGCACGACAAAAGGATAGTCTGCATGTGATATGAACTTCCTCATCCATTGCATCTACATATTCCATGATGTTGCTTCCCTGCATAAACCAGTATGGATGATTTGTCTATCCCTTTTTCGCGCCGCTTGATTCTTTTCCCATGGATCATGCGAGGCCCGTGGCCATGCACAATCACTATTTGCCGAGAACGAACTCGTCCCTCCGGTTCTGTGCCCAGGCTTCCTCAGTATTTCCCGGATCAGCGGGCCTCTCTTCGCCGTAGCTGACGGCTGCGAGGCGAGCCGCATCGATACCCTGGGACACGAGGTAGTCCAACGCGGCCTTTGCCCTGCGCTCGCCCAAGGCGAGGTTGTACTCGTTGGTGCCCCGCTCGTCGCAGTGCCCTTCGATATTGAGCCGGTGTTCTGCATTCGCCTTCAGAAAGGCCGCCAGTTCATCCAGTACCGCCACTGCCTCGGGAGAAAGATCGAACTTGTCGAACCCGAAGTAGATCTTCTTGTCGAAGGTGGTCGCTTCCTTCAGGACCGGCACGGCCGCAGCGGCGGCAGGCGCCGTTCCTGTGGGTTTCATCTCCGGTGCGGGTGCGGCGGGCGCTGCCGCAGCGGGGGGAGTCATCTCTTTCTCGGGTTCCGCGGTCTTCTTGGCGCAACCCGTTATCACCAGTGCAAACAAGACGCTGACAGCTACAATAGAAAATACGACCGTATCCCTCATCTCTGATCCTTTCCTCGCTCCCCACACTATCAGCAGGTTTTGCGTGACTTCATACTCCTTCGGTACAAAAAAACAAGGATAAATTCAGGCTTCCCGGGAAGGTATCTGTTTAACCGAGATTCTTTACGGTTGCCACAGCCCCAAACCTTATGGTTTCTACGTATTATATGCTTTTTTGGTCCGTTTTACTGATTTTCATCTTGGGAGCCCCGGCACACGCCCCATCCATGACCCGTGCAGAGAGATTTTGCCAGAAGGAACACCCCTCGGGGGGATGGAGCCGGGCAGAGAATACGGCGCGAGCCGCCATCAGGCCGCGCTGGCAAGGAGACGGCGCTCCTTGTGCTCGCGGGAAGCCACGATCCTGAGGAAACGCTCGATGATCTTGGCCACCAAGTCCTGGCGGTTGTCCTGGGACATTCCGGCAAGATTCACCCTGCCCCCGGCGGCCTGCTCATGACCCCCGCCGGCCCCAAGGCCCCGCAGGATCTTCAGCGCCACCCTGCCCGCCCACCATCCCTTCCGTGACGTGCGCACCGACATGACCAGGTCGTCACGATATTCGCCGATGCACAGGCTCCAGTGGATGTTCTCCATCCTCAGGAGGAAATCCGCCATCTCCGCAGCAATGTCCGGGTTATGGAGCCGCCCCATCTGGGATATGATCACATCCCCGTACTGGATGGAGTTGTTGATGCCGTCGGCGAACTTGAGGAAGTAGGATTTCGGTATCCGGGGGGTCTGGATGGAAGACAGCGTCTTTGGCGCGATCCTGGGGAACAGGTAGTTGAAGGCCTCCAGGTCCGCCTTGGTGGCTGAACGCAGCAGGCCGTTGGTGTCGGTCTTCAGCCCGTAGAACAGTCCTGTCGCGAGCATCTTGTCCACCGCCAGGTCCAGTTCCCGCAGGTATTCGGTCATGATGGTGGAGGTGCTCCCGTACTTGGGGCGCACATCCGAAAAGGCGCAGTTCAGGGTGTTCCTCCGCAGGGGGTGGTGGTCTATGACGATATCCGGCCTGATGCCTTTGGGCAGGGAGTTGTTGCCCGTGCCGGGCTGGGTGTCCACCATGCAGATCACCGAATACTCCCGGAAGTCGACCTCGCGCACCGGGATCATGTCGATCTTCAGCCTGCGGGTGAGCTGGCGGTTCTCCGCCCTGCCGATGACCCCGCCGTAGCAGATGGCGACCTTGGCGCGCAGGGTATGGAGCAGGATGCTCTTCAGTGCAGCGGCCGAGGCGATGGTGTCCGGGTCAGGGTTGTTGTGACAGACAATGAGCACCCGCCTTCTCGATCCGATCTGGGAGAGTAACATGTGTGCAGGGTTGTCCACCGTGGTTTCCTTCGCACTCCGGCAGCCACATACCAGAAAACCATGCGATATGCAACCAGATTGGATCCGTTCAGATCCAGCGTCTCCTCCTGAAGTACATGATCATGGATGCCACCGCGACACCCATGAATGCCCACAGGGCGGGATACCCCCACCTCCATCGCAGCTCGGGCATGTACTCGAAGTTCATGCCGTAGATCCCCACCACAAAGGTCAGGGGGATGAAGATGGTGGCGAACACGGTGAGCACCTTCATGACCTCGTTCATCTTGTTGCTCAGGCTGGTGAGATAGGTATCGAGCATGCTTGAGACGATGTCACGGTACAGCTCCGTGTAGTCTATGGCCTGGATCGCATGGTCGTAGACATCCCGGAAGTACAGGGTGGTGCCGCTTTGTATGAGTGGGGAATCGCCCCGCGCGAGAAAGGCGACGACGTCGCGCAGCGGCCAGATGATCCTGCGGAGGAAGAGCATCTCGTTCTTGATGCCGTGAATGGTCCTCAGGATGTCCGGCGTCGTGTCCGTAACCAGTCGGTCCTCCGTCTCCTCCACGTGCTCGCCGATCTTTTCCAGCACCACGTAGTACTGGTCCACCACGGCGTCGAGGAGGGAGTATGCCAGGTAGTCGGGTCCTGATCCCCTGATCCTGCCTTTTGCCGTCCTGATGCGCTCCCTCACGGGGTCGAAGACGTCTCGTCCGCCCTCCTGGAAGGTGAGGACATAGTTCTCGCCCAGGATGATGCTGACCTGTTCGTAGAGGATCCCCTCGCCTCCGTCATCCGGATAGAGCATCCTCACTGCTGCGAAGAGGTAGTCCCCGTGGTCTTCGATCTTGGGCCTCTGCCCGGTGTTGAGGATATCCTCGGTGGTCAGCGGGTGGAGACCGAAGCGGGCTGCGATCTTTTCTATGGCACCGATCTCCGACAGGCCCGATACATTGATCCAGCATATGGATGCCGGGTCTACCCGCGCCAGGATCTCGTCAACCCCGGTTGCAGCGATCTCTCCGTATGCGTCCTGGGTGTAGGTGAAGAGGTCGATGGTGGTCCGCTCGGCCATCCGCGAGCCCACATGGACAAAGGACCCGGGCGGCAGCCCTGCCTTGCGGGAGTGGGGGTGAACGTACGAGGGCATGGGCACTCCTCCTTCAAAGGGACTTCAGCATGGGGCACCATTGTACACAAAAAGGCAAAGCTCTTCCAGCTCAGGGGACATGCAGACAGAGGAAAGACTCATGGGTGGTGGAGCCGAAGGGAATCGAACCCTCGACCTCTTGAATGCCATTCAAGCGCTCTCCCAACTGAGCTACGGCCCCACACAGGCTTTCCTTGGGTAGCATACAATATTTGGTGAGTCAAGGTGAGAGGAACAGAAATCCGCACCCTCCGGCACCGGACTCAGCATGTTGATATGTGGTGATTTTTATGCTGGTTACCACCTTCATCCATGCTCGGTCTTCTTCGTACCGCGGGCCTTGATGAGGTTGAGGGTGTCGGCAAGCACCGGGATCACGTGCTCCCTGATGTCACCCGCCACCACGATGGCCAGGAGGTCGTCGCCCACCTTGAGATCCCCCTCGTTCACCTCCACCAGGATCTCTACGATGCCGGGCCGCTTCTTCTGTTCCGCCACCACCTCGCGGATCGCATCATGGTCGGCCCGGACCGTGACGCCGGTCACCGCCGTGCCGTCGCGGGAGGTTGAGCGCACCACGCCGTTGTGGCACAGAATCATGCCCGCCTTGTGAAAGTCCCTGTGTCCCCTGATCCTCTCGATGAGCGCATTGATGTCCATGCATGGATGAATACGGGATTCCTTCATGAAAAGTCAAACAGGATCGAGACCTTTTGCCCTCCCGGGAAGATCTCCCCCATAGAAGGATTGCATTCACGTCGCATAGGGTATTATACAAGGGGAGCTTTTCCCTGAGCATGAGGAGGGTGACCGATGAAGGAGGTCATGATCCACAGATCCAGACTCCAGCTCGTGGTGGGCGATATCACGGCCCAGGATACCGAGGCGGTGGTGAATGCGGCCAATTCCAAGCTGGCACCCGGCGGCGGGGTGGCGGGCGCCATCCATCGGGCCGCAGGGCCGGGGCTGTGGGAGGAGTGCAGGAAGCTCGGCGGGTGCCCCACCGGCGAGGCAAGGATCTCTGGGGGCCACAATCTGCCCAACGCATACGTGATCCACACCGTGGGCCCGGTATACAGCGGCGCACGGAGCGATGCCGTGCTCCTGAAGGCATGCTATGTCAACTCGCTGAAGCTCGCGGACAATGCCCACATAAGATCGATCTCCTTTCCCGCCCTGTCCACCGGCATCTTCGGCTATCCCGTCGAAGATGCCGCAGCCGTGGCCATCGATGCGATTCTCGACTACCTCAAGGGCGATACCGGCATCGAGACCGTGAGGATGGTCCTCTACGACGATGCGTCCCACCAGGCCCACCTGCGGGCCCTGGACATGGTGATCGCGCGGAAGGGGCCTGCCTGAGATGGGCGCCGTGGCCGTCATCCCCGCCCGGTACGGCGCAACGCGCTTCCCGGGAAAACCCCTGGTGGATATCGCGGGCAAACCCATGATCCAAAGGATCTACGAGCAGGTGGCCTCGTGCCCGGACCTGGACAGTGTTCTCATCGCCACCGACGATGAGCGCATCCTGGATGTTGCAAGGTCTTTCGGCGCCCGGGCGGTCATGACCAGCCCCGACTGCCCCTCGGGGACGGACCGGGTGGCCCAGGC
>CAZNGL010000181.1:0-5059 GCA_964572405.1 uncultured Bacteriovoracaceae bacterium | reverse complement strand
ATTCGATCAAGGTAAAGTCACCTGCAGGGGGTATGCTTGATTCACCAACATCGACCGGGACGTTTTGCAATTGGCTCAAATATCCTATAATACTCAGTCGTTTTTGATTTTGGAACAAGTGCGTTGTTGACTGAACTACATCCTGATAACACCAACATAGAAATAGCAAATACTAAAACTCTCTTCATATTTCCTCCTAAATATTTAAATTTTGTTTATTTCTAATCAGTAAGCCGAACTATCTATTTATACAACCTAATTAATAGGTTACAACACGTCACTTATAATATCTAACATGCACAAACACATCAATACAGAATATAACATACCTAAACAGACATCTTATACATCAATCATGATACATATGATGCAAAAACCACGCATACACTTTATGCGGCAATATGTCCCAAGGCCTTGACACGAAGATGTATGATCTTACCATATGATATCATAATTGCTCGCCCATGATTATTACACTGCAATCATATGACAGGAGGTTGGTGCATGCCCCAGTTTACCCTTTTAGATCAGGTCCGCCATGCCATACGGACAAAGCATTTCAGCCTGCGAACAGAGCAGACGTACGTGAGCTGGATACGGCAGTTCATCCTTCACCACAAAAAACGGCATCCCATGCATATGGGGCAGCAAGAGGTCGGTGAGTTCCTTACTTACCTCGCCGTGGAGCGCAACGTCGCGTCATCCACTCAGAACCAGGCGCTCAGCGCCATACTGTTCCTGTATCGCGATGTTCTCAAGCAGGACATCGGGTGGATTGACGGGATCGAATGGGCGAAAAAGCCCAAGCGGCTCCCCACGGTTTTCAGTCGTGACGAGGTGAAGGCGATCCTGAGCCGGCTCGACGGGGTGAAGTGGCTCATGGCGAGCCTGCTGTACGGAGCCGGACTCAGGCTGATGGAATGCTGTCGTCTGAGGGTAAAAGATGTCGATTTCACCTGTCACCAGGTCATGGTGCGGGATGCGAAAGGGAGTAAAGACCGGGTGACCATCCTTCCGGAGATCATCGAAGGTAACCTGAAGGCCCATATGGAAAAGACAAAGCTGCTGCACGAGGCCGATCTGAAGGCCGGGTTCGGCAGGGCGTATCTGCCGTATGCCCTGGAGAGGAAATATCCGAATGCATGCAGGGAGTGGGCATGGCAGTATGTCTTTCCCTCAGCGAGCATATCCACAGATCCGATGAGCGGGGTGAAACGGCGGCACCATGTTCATGAGCAGGCGCTCCAGCGATCCGTGAAGGAGGCCATGGTCAGGGCAGGAATCCACAAGCATGGGAACTGCCATACATTCAGGCACAGCTTCGCCACGCATCTCCTGGAGAGCGGGTACGACATCCGAACCGTGCAGGAACTCCTCGGCCACAAGGATGTCAGGACCACCATGGTCTACACCCACGTCATGCAGCGGGGCGCGGGCGCGGTGAAGAGCCCGCTGGACCTGCACGCCTGACGCCGGGCAGACTCCGTCCGTGGAAGGTGAGTTCCAATCTTGAGGGTAGGGCCTCGACCTCGTCATTTCACGCATGGCTCAGGGTACGGTTCATATCAGGATGCACAATCATTGCCTGCATTCTAGCATACGATAGGGTGATGATCCATACGGATGGCGCACATCAGGAGGTGTTTCGGGGCTGTAGGGGAAAGGACTGCAGGGACGGAAATAGTGCCTGCCTCGCGAGTCGCGCCCTCAGGGCGCGGCCACGGAGCCGAAGCCCCTCCTGGTGGGCGTGTAGCGGATCTCCAGGCTCCTCGCGAGGCGCGACATGCCGTAGCAGCACACGAAGTAGAGCACCGCGATGGTGGTGTAGATCTCGAAGGGGTAGATCATGAGCCGGTTGTTCAGCGTCTGGGCCACGGTGGTGAGCTCGAACACGCCGATGATGTAGGCGAGCGACGTGTCCTTGAAGAGCGAGATGAACTGGCCCACGAAGGCCGGGATCATCATCTTGAGCGCCTGGGGCAGGACCACCAGGCGCATGGCCTGGAAGGATGACAGGCCCGACGCGGTGGCCGCCTCCACCTGGCCCTTGGGGACGGCGCTCACGCCGGCCCGCACGATCTCGGCCAGGTAGGCGCCCGAGAACAGCGTGAACGAGACGGCCACGCTCACGAACACGTTGATCTGCATGCCCGTGACGATGGGCGAGAAGAAGTACACCCAGAAGATCACCATGATGAGGGGGTTGCCCCGGATGATCTCGATGTAGAGCACGCTCGGCGTGGAGACCAGGGGGTTCCTGCTCAGCCTGGCCAGGCCCGCGGCCAGGCCGATGAAGAAGCTCAGGCTCAGAGAGATCAGGGCGAGCAGCACGCTCAGCGACAGGCCGCCGAGGCCGCCGAAGACCTCGCCGGGCCCGCCACGGGGGAAGATCCAGATGAGGAGCGAGCGCATGGAAGATGCGATCACCTGCCAGTCGAAGGTGACGATCATGACTCCAGCCAGGGCGATGACGCCCAGGGCGCACAGGCCGAAGAGCGAGCGGCTCAGCAGCACCAGCCCGGTCCATGCCGCCTTTGCGATCCGGGACCACACGGACACGAAGACCGCCTCCTCGCGGACCGGCGAGAACTCGCCCAGTTTGAGGGCGCGCCTGGCGGCCTTCACGAGCATGGCCAGGCCGCGGTATGCGAGGACCAGCGGCCGTGCGAGCAGGGCGAGGAAGCGGTCCACGGCGCCCAGCCGCTTCGCCTGCCCGATGACCAGGTGGTGGTTGATGCTGTTCATGATAAGCGAGATGGCGAGCGACACGGAGAGGTAGATGAGCGATGCCGCCGAGGTGGCCTCGAAGCCCCGGAAGGTGAACGACTCGATCTGCTGCGCCTGCCAGCAGAGCTCGGCCACGCCGATGGTCATGGCCAGCGACGAGTTCTTCATGTTGTTGAGGAACTCGCTGCCCAAAGGCGGGATGATGATGCGGAAGGCCTGGGGCAGGACCACGTGCCTGAGCATCTGGGCGCCGCTGAGCCCGCTGGACAGCGCCGCCTCGATGTGCCCGTGGGGGATGGCCTGGATGCCCGCGCGGACCACCTCGGCCACGAAGGCCCCCGTGTAGATGCCCAGGCCCACGGTGGCGGCCCAGAACTCGTAGCCGTGCTCGTTCAGGAACGTGGTCAGGGCGTCCGGCAGGGCCATGGGGAAGGCGAAGTACCAGAAGAAGAGCTGCACCAGGAGCGGGGTGTTGCGGAAGAACTCCACGTAGGCCGTTGCCAGGGCGTAGGTGGGCTTGAAGCGCGAGAGGCGGGCGATGCCGAACACGGTGCCCAGCACCAGCGCGATGACGGTGCTGATGAGCGATATCTCGAGCGTGAGGAGCAGGCCTTCGAGGAGCCAGCGGCCGAACACCACCTGGTAGGTGGGGTTCACCTCCCACAGGACCTGCCAGTGGAATTCGTAGCCGATGTCGCCGTGGCGGAACACGGCGTAGAGGATGCCCGCGATGAGCGCGACCACGCCTGCCTGCTTGAGGGTGTACGTGGTGTTTTCCTTCATGCCTGTCCCTGCGGGCCCGTCCGTGTCCGCCGCTTTCCGCAGCTGCTGGAAATGACTGCGGCCCTCCGTGAGACAGGGCCGCAGTCGCGTGTCATGGGTTCATTCCCCGGGCTCTGATCACGGCCACATCTCGATCTCTTCGGTGAGCGGGAAGGAGTAGGGCGTCTTCGGCCCGTACCACTTGTCGTAGATCTTCCTGTAGGTGCCGTCCGCCCACATGTCCTGGAGGGCGAAGTTGACGGCGTCCCGCCAGTCGCTGTCGTCCTGGGGCAGGCCGATGCCGTAGGGCTCGCTGCTGAAGAAGTCGCCCACCAGCTCGTACTTGCCCGGCTCCTTGGCCGCGTAGCCCAGCAGGATGGTGCTGTCCGTGGTCCAGCCCGCGACCTTTCCCTGCTGCAGGGCCAGGAAGCACGACGGCTCGTCCTGGAAGCTGATGACGTTCTTCATGTAGTTCTTGTCGCCGAGTTTCTTGAGGAGCTCCATGGCGTTCTTCTCGCTGGTGGTGCCCTGCTGGGAGGCGAGCTTCTTGCCCTTGAAGTCCTTCAGGCTCTTGAACTGGCCCTTCTTGGCCAGGATCTTCTGGCCGTCGAAGAAGTAGGTGATGGAGAAGTCGATGGTCCTGTCGCGCTCGCGCTTGTGGGTCATGTTGGCCACCGACATGTCGATCTGGTCCGAGGTCAGAAACGAGATCCTGGTCTTGTTGTTCACCTTGACCCGCTCGGCCTTGAGGTCTTTTCCCATGGATGCGCCGACGCGCCTGACCACCTCCTCGGCGATGTCCACGTCGAAGCCCACCCACTCGTTCTTGTCGTTGAAGTAGGCGGCGGGGATGCTGTTGTACATCATGCCCACCCGGACCACGCCGCTCTTCTTCACCTTTTCGTAGGTGGCGCCGGCGAAGGCGGGACTGCACACGGCCAGGAAGACCAGTACCGCGAGAACCACTGCTCCGATCTTTTTCATACGCCCCTCCTTGTCATCGGTATTCCTTGGGTTCATACCGTCCTGCCCTAGTGGGACAGGATCTTGCTCAGGAACAGCCGAGTCCGCTCGTGCCGGGCCCTGGTGAAGAACTCCTCCGGCGGCGCGCCCTCGATGAGCTGGCCCTCGTCCATGAACACCACCCGGTGGGACACCTCGCGGGCAAAGCCCATCTCGTGGGTGACCACCACCATGGTCATGCCCTCCCGGGCGAGCGCCTTCATGACGTCGAGCACCTCGCCGATCATCTCCGGGTCGAGCGCGGAGGTGGGCTCGTCGAAGAGCATGATCTTGGGCCGCATGGCCAGGCCCCGGGCGATGGCCACGCGCTGCTGCTGGCCGCCCGAGAGCTGGTCCGGGTACGAGTCGGCCTTTTCCGCGATGCCCACCTTGGCCAGCAGCTCCCGGGCGTAGGCCTCGGCCTGGTCGCGGGGCTGCCTTCGCACGTGGATGGGGGCGAGCGTGATGTTCTCCAGGGCGGTCTTGTGGGGGTAGAGGTTGAACTGCTGGAACACGAAGCCGATCTCCTCGCGCACGCGGCGCAGGTTGATCTTGGGGTCGTGGATGG
>CAZNGL010000180.1:0-5072 GCA_964572405.1 uncultured Bacteriovoracaceae bacterium | reverse complement strand
TGAGGAAGACCGCCAGGATGAGCATGCCGAGCATGAAGAAGGGGCCCGTGCCGAGGAGTGCATCCACCTTCACCCCGGCGAAGAGGAACAGGAACGAGGCGATGACCAGGACTGCTCCCCACGCGCTCAGCATGATCAGTTCGTAGAAATTGCCGAGGTTGTTCTTTCTGGTCTCTCTGTTTTCCATGACAGCTCCCTCCTTCCTGCAGGATCCGCACCGTCCGGGACGGGGCGGGTGATGTCTGTGCGTATGCGTTCTCAGCTCACCAGAGTCTTCACGGCCTCGATCACCGGAGCGGTGAACAGGGCAACGAGCACTGCGTACAGGGCGAAGGACCCCACCGCCTCGCTGAGGTACAGCCTCGGGTAGCGGTGCTTCAGGGACACGATGGTGAGCCCGCCCATGATGAGGCAGCCCAGGTGGAAGTACGGGAAGCTGTTCCCCCCCGCGGTGGCCGCCGCGGCAAAGGCGAAGGTGGAGGTGATGAGCACCACGAAGAATGCCACGATCACGGTCTGGATTGTCCTTTTCATTCTCGTATCCTCCCTTGAGTTCAGCGTGTGATACCTCCCTCTACGCAGAAAGCGTGCCAATGTGTGTGCGCGGAGGGCAGGAACGTTTTAATATATTGAAAATAATGGAGATAGTATGGAGTACAGGGCCATGGTCAGCTGAGATCTCTTAAGCCCGATGGCCGGGAAATGAAAAGGAACGTTCAAGTCTTTTCAAAGAAACGTTGAACGGATCATTCATTTCATGTGTGCGGGAGAGGGTTCATTTCCCGGCTAGACATGTAACTAAATAAAATCAAAAATGATTTTGATATGTCCCGGGTCAATTCCAGGCTTGACAAACCTTCTCCAATGATTGTAGAAGACGTGGATGTGACGCGGGGTGGAGCAGTCCGGTAGCTCGTTGGGCTCATAACCCAAAGGTCGGAGGTTCAAATCCTCCCCCCGCTACCAATTAAATCAAGCAGTTATAATCAAGCCTGCCAAGACTCCATCACGAAGGTTCCGCAATAGTTCCACACGATGTATGTTTTGCTACCCCCTTTGGGGTAGGCATTTTCACCAGCTTGAGGGCTTGAAGACTTGCGTCCCATCTGGCAGAATAAAGGGATCGGAAAATTGATATCTTGCGTAGTGGTCTTTCCTGATCTTTATGGACTTGCTTACGAGCGTTCTAAGCTCAACATTCACGCGATTGTAAGGGAATGCGAATAATATTCTTTTGTTAGGGAATAATAAGAATGAGGTCCTTACTGCAGGTGCAATGTCTGTATCGCCCGTAACCAACACAATGGTATCACATTCATCATTATGGAAGAGCTCCATCAACTTGGTTGAAATAGCTACATCTGTTTCCTTTTCTTCATGTCTTAGAATATTTCTATGGCAGTAGGGGCAGGTGATTGTTTTCTCTTTGAATCTGTTAATCTGACAAGAGACACCTGTGGCCTCAAGACACCGGATAAACGCTTTATGCCGTTGGGTAACACCTGGATTGGATGCTTCTAGATGGAGAGCCAAGGCAGAGAAATAGTAAATGCCATAAACTTGGGCATTGTTGCCAATCGCATAAAGGTACGACCGGCAAAGGGATGCAATGTCGAGCCATTTCGTACTGGCACCATGAAGGTCTCGGCTTGCTTCCTTGACCGAGTGATAGAGATTGAAACCATCAATGAGAAAAACCGTTCGGTTCATATCAAGTCGAAAAAATTAAACCCCCAGGTCGCAACCTGGAGGGGCCTAGCGAGCCTTACGACTCTACCAGGGATGATGGTATTACTAATAATAACATCGACAGATCTTGTCAAGGTGATTAGTTGAACTAGCTACGATCTGATCTGACAGTGATTGCCATCAAGTGGTAGTCATGGTTAACCTTTCTGAGGTTTGGGAAATATTCACCTGATCATTTCTTCTGCTTTGTTCGATATCGTCTCGTTCATGGCAAGGACACGTACCCACTTTTCAGGTATGGAAGACGCTCCATAATACGCCCCTGCCACCTGCCCACAGATCGCTGCAGTGGTGTCCGCATCATCTCCAAGGTTGGCAGCTTTCAAGACAGCATCCTTGAACGTATTTGTTGTATAGAAGCACCATAAGGCGGCCTCCAGGCTTTTCACCGCATAACCGGCACCCTCGACTTGTTCTTCTGTTTTTCCTTTGTACGAACCCTTGAGAATCCCCCTGACAGAGGGTGACTCGACGATAGCTCTATCATGATCAAACAGCACGCGCTCCTTGTCCATGCCGGACAGGGCATTGTACAAGATCGATGCAAAAAGCCGGCAGGCATCGATGCACTCTTGTGCCCCGTGGGTAGTCCTCGAACTCTCGCCGGCGTAGAAGATCATGGCATCCCTGTCCGGGAAGAAGAACAGGGGCACAGGCGCCAGGCGCATCAGGGAGCCGTTCCCTGCGCTGCGGCTGTCAGTCGGACCGGAGAATGGATCTCTGGTCTTCTCGAATCTCCTCAGCGCAGAGGCCGTCGTCCCCCCAATGTCGAAGCACGCCCCGGTGCTGCTGAGGTACCCTGTTCGGTACCACTTCACATACCGCTCCATCTGGTCCAGGGGGTCGAAGCCCTTCTTCTCGACGAGGCTCTCCGCCAGACACAACGCCATGGAGGTGTCGTCGGTCCACTGGCCGGGCTCCAGGTTGAAGGGGCCTCCACCCACCATGTCGGTTATGGGCTCGAACGACCCTCTTGGCTTGAACTCCAGGGTCGTGCCCACGGCATCTCCGCAGGCAAGGCCAAGGAGGCATCCTTGATACCGCTCCATCAGCTCCATGATCACTCCCCCACCTTCCAGGATACTACCATGTCGCACTGTTCCCTGGTCTCTGGGGAAGGTTCATATGAGCTGGCATCGTGCAGGCGGAGGTGTTTGATCGTTTCGAGGGCATCCTTCCCCACTGCAATTCCATGCCTGGCGAGGTAGCACCCCACCACGGTCCCGGTCCTGCCTTTGCCTCCCCAGCAGTGGACATAGGTGGGAAGCCCCTCGGTGATGTTTCTGTCGATGTGGTCCAGGATCTCCTTCATGAGGGACCGAAACGGTATGCTCACGTCCCTGATGGAAAACCTCTCCATCGAGGCATCGACCCCCCTCTCCATGGCCAGTTCCCGGAGCTTCTTCGTATAGTCAGAAAAGAGCCTGCCGTTGTGATCGATTTCACTCGCCTCCATGAGATTGACCACGCGGCGTATCCCACAGTCGAGGAGGGAGGCGAGCTTCGTTTCCATGACGCTCCCGTTGGGGTCTCCGGGATATGCCCCGGCACAGAGACGGCCAGAGACAACCCAGTACGATCGCGGGAAGGGCTTCCTGACGGAGTTTTCACTTATCGTAAGCGTTGTCTGTGTTGTATCAGACTTCACAGGGCTTCCTTTCTCTCGATCGCATCGAGCTCTCGGCATCGCATCCTAATCCTCTTCCCCTTTCTCCTGCAAGCACTCCTGGCAGTAATACGGGTGATCGTAATAATACTCCGCATCGTAGCACCGGTCACACGGGTCCTCGCCGCTGCACGCTGCAATGGCAAGGAACATCATGATGAACAGTCGTTTCATGACCTCCTTCCTTCCGGGTTTCTCACTCCTTCTCCTGCTGTTCCTTTCCCGAGGCTTTCTGCCTTCTGAGCTCCTCCCGCAGTTTCTGGATCCTCCTTCTGAACTCCTCCACGTCCTCAGGTTTCTCGAGGACCAGGTCCCTGAAGCTGAAGCCCAGCACAGTGTCGAGTACAGTGTGGAGTGGAACCCTTGCCACGGATCACCCTCCTTTCTCCTGGGGGCTCAATGATTGCTCCTCCTGTACGACGCCCGCCTGCTGAACCCTGCCATGCCTTGGCCGTCGTTCCTCTGAACCACCCCGTTCGCTGCGAAGGCCGCGAGGTGCACCAGACCCTTGCGGTACTCCAGGGCAGAGCCGAAGAGCCTTCTCCCCTCATATCTGATGTCCCAGCCATGGCCCACGGACTTGTACCGGTCGACCCGGCACTCGGCGATGTCGTCGATGAACTGTTGGGCCTTTGCCTGGTCGATGGGCTTGGATGGTTCAGCCTCCTGGAGGATCGCGTCCATCAGGTAGCTCTTCACCAGCTTGCCGTGCAGCATCGCGTAAGAGCCCCCATTGGAGACCATGTCCATGCCCACCACGTTCCCCCCGATGGCGACGAGGATGCCTTTCTGGCCATCCAGGCAGGGGAAGTGCCGCTCATAGTCGCCCACGTCGGCCTTCCTGGCCTCGTGGATGTCCCGCATGGCACCTGTGGGAGACTGAACCGATGCGTTGACGGCCTGCTCGTGGATGCCGTCCCACACCGCCCCCTGGTCGGACCGGTAGTCGCCGGATCTGAACAGGGACTCCTGCACCGACCGGTTCTTCACCCCCCTGATCCGCGGCGACATGATGTAGCCCGAGTCCTTGAAGGTCTTTGACTCGTAGTGCCACCGGCCCTGCTCGGTGCAGCTCACCGGGATGATGGTGGCCGTCTTCTTCCTGAGCAGCACCGTGGTGTTGAGCACCCGGTTCTGCTTGGCGCCGAAGAGCTCCTCCCCGTCTAAAATCAGCAGGGGCTTGTCCGCATTGTTCACCACGACCAGCTCCGGCACATGTCCCCCTTCGTCCACTTCACGGATCACCACCAGGTCCTGCTCGATGGCTTCCTTGAGCACCAGGTGATCCACAACGGCACCGGCCTCCAGAAACAGGGGGTAGACCGTCACGTTCCTGAACTGCTGAGCCGTGCCTAACTGTACGTTCTGAAGCCTGTCCTTCATGACATGTTCCATGGTGACCTCCTTCCCCATCCGCTTGGGTGTGACTCCCATCCAGGGGAAAGTGATCATACCCCGGATTATCGGGGCAGGTAAGATCACCGCGACAGATGTATGTCGCATAAAATGTAATTGCCCGGGAAGACAACCTTTACGGGATGTTCCCGATGGCTTATGATGGGCACGCTCCATGAGATCACCCCGGGAGGCCACGTGAACAAGGAGTCACAAGCTGTCCAGAAGCAGCGGATCATCAGGGTGGGCAAGGTCCTCAAGG
>CAZNGL010000179.1:0-5318 GCA_964572405.1 uncultured Bacteriovoracaceae bacterium | reverse complement strand
TCGAGGACGGAACCGTCCGCATGGGCATCACGGACTATGCCCAGCACGAGCTGGGCGACGTGGTCTTTGTGGAGATCAAGCCTGCGGGGACGCAGCTCACGGCGGGGGACGCCGTGGGCACCGTGGAGTCGGTCAAGGCAGTCTCGGACGTCTACGCCCCGGTGGGGGGCACCGTGACGGAGGTGAACGCCGAGCTGGAGGCGAGCCCGGAGCTCGTGAACTCCGACTGCTACGGCAGGGGCTGGATGGCGGTCCTCACGCTTGCATCGCCCGTGGACCTCGACGCGCTCATGGACGCAGCGGCCTACCGGGCGTACCTGGAGCACGAGGCCAAGTAGATGGCCTTCCTCCCCACCAGCCCGGACGACCTGCACGAACTCCTGGGAACCATCGGCGTCCGCAATGCCGAGGAGCTCTTCGCAAGAATCCCCGAGCACGTGCGCTTCCGGGGGAGGCTCCACGTGGACGGCCCCACAGACGAGCTCGCGCTGCGCAGGATGTTCCGGGCCGGCGCCTCGAGGGTGGTATTCCTGGGGGGCGGCGTGTACCGGCACTACATCCCGGCCGCCGTGGACGCGCTCAGCTCCCGCCAGGAGTTCCTCACCGCGTATACCCCGTACCAGCCCGAGATCAGCCAGGGCACGCTGCAGGCCATCTTCGAGTTCCAGAGCATGATGGCACAGCTCACCGGCATGGACGCGGCGAACGCGTCCATGTACGACGGCGCCACGGCGCTGGCCGAGGCTGCCCTCATGGCCCTGCGCGCGAAGCCCTTGCGGAGGATCGTGGTCACGAGGTCCACCACCCCCTCCTACCGCGCGGTGCTCAGGACCTACCTGAGGTACAGCCCGGGCGTCGAGATCGTGGAGGCGCCCTTCGACCGGGCAACGGGCCGCACGGACCTGGACGCGCTGAAGGGGCTCCTGGACTCCGGCACGGCCTTCTTCATCCAGCAGCCCAACTACTTCGGTGTCATCGAGGACATGCCGGCCGTCTCGGCGCTGGCCGCCGGTGCCGGGTTCTGGGGGGTCGTGGTGACCGAGGCAATGTCGCTGGGCCTCCTGGAGCCGCCCGGATCGTACGGCTGCGACGTGGTCACGGGCGAGGCCCAGTCCTTCGGCAACCCGGCCAGTGCCGGGGGGCCGCTGCTGGGTTTCTTCTGCGTGAAGAAGGAGCACACCCGCCGCATGCCCGGCAGGATCGTGGGGCTCACCCGCGACCGCACGGGCGCACGGGCCTTCTGCCTCACCCTGTCCACGCGCGAACAGCACATCCGCAGGGACAGGGCAACCTCCAACATCTGCACCAACCAGGGTCTGTGCGCCCTGCGCGCGGCCATGTACCTGAGCTGCATGGGCCCCGGGGGCCTGCGCGAGGTGGCGCTGCAGTGCGCCTGCGGGGCGCGCACCCTCATGGATGCCCTTGAGGGAAAGGGGCGGCCGCCGATCTTCTCCGGGACCGTGTTCCACGAATTCGCGGTGCGCATGGACCCGGAAACACGCGCGCGTCTCGCCGGGGCGGGCATAGCGGCCGGCATCCCGCTGGGTCCCCACTACCCCGAACTGGAGAACGCCCTGCTCATGAACGTGACCGAGATGAACACGACCGAGGACATCCAATGCCTGACCCGAGAGCTGTGACGAGCTACCCCATGGTAAAAGAACCCCTGCTCGCCGAGCTGTCCGGACCGGGCAGGAACGGCCTGAACGTACCCAGGCCCTTCCATGCCCACCGGTGCGCCGACATCCCTGCGGCACAGGGCCTCCCGGCCCTTCCCGAGATCTCCGAGGTGGAGACCGTGCGCCACTACACCAGGCTCTCCCGCCTGAACACGGGCATCGACCAGGGCATGTATCCCCTGGGGTCGTGCACCATGAAGTACAACCCCAGGATCGGCGAGGAGATCGCCTCGCGTATCGCGGACATCCACCCTGCGGACGAGGCCGCGCTGCAGCCCGTCCTCGCGTGGCTCCTGGACCTCAAGGCCTCCCTGGAGGAGATCTGCGGCATGGACGACTCCTGTTTGTGGCCAGCGGCCGGGGCCCACGGCGAGCTCACCGGCATGCTCGTCATCCGGGAGGCCCTCAGGAGCCGAGGTGACGATCGGCGCAAGGTGCTCATCCCGGACACGGCCCACGGAACCAATCCCGCATCCTGCACCATCGCGGGGTTCACCTCGGTGAACGTGCCCTCCGGGCCGGATGGATTCCTGAAGGCAGCTGACCTGGAGGGGCATCTGGACCGGGACGTGGCGGCCCTCATGATCACCAACCCCAACACCCTGGGCATCTTCGAGCAGGAGATCGACCGGATCGCCTCCCTCCTCCACGCCAACGGTTCATTCCTCTACATGGACGGCGCCAACATGAACGCCATCATGGGCGTCGCCAGGCCCGGCGACATGGGCGTGGACTGCATGCACCTCAACCTGCACAAGACCTTCGGAACCCCCCACGGGGGCGGCGGCCCGGGCAGCGGCCCCGTGCTGGTGAAGAGGGGGCTGGCCCCCTTCCTCCCCGACCCCCGGATCGCCAGGAACGCGTCCGGCGTCGTCGGGCTTACGGCCGCCTCGCCGCAGAGCATCGGCATGGTGCACTCCTGCCTGGGGAACGTCGCGGTCCTCCTGAAGGCCCTCGTCTACTGTCTCAGCCTCGGGCCCGACGGCCTCAGGGACGCCTCGGTCAGGGCGTGCCTGAACGCGAACTACCTCAAGGAACGGCTGAGGAAGGTGTTCGAGCTGCCCTACCCCGCGCCCACGCTGCACGAGTTCGTGCTCAGCGACAGGGTCCAGAAGGCAGCAGGCGTCACCACCGTGGATATGGCCAAGGCACTCATGGAGTACGGGTTCCATCCTCCAACGGTGTACTTCCCGCTGGTGGTGCCGGGCGCCATCATGATCGAGCCCACCGAGAGCGAGCCCGCAGGCGAGCTCGCGAGGTTTGCCGGAGCCATGGAGGACATCGCCTCCCGGGCCTTGACATCCCCCGACCTCCTCCATGCGGCTCCCCGGGGGACGCCCGTGGAGCGGGTCGACGAGGTATGGGCGGCGCGGAACCTGGTGCTGACGTGGAAGGACCTGAATCCCTCGCGATAGGACGGGTATCTAAATGGGTAAGAAAAAGAAGGACCAGATCAGCGATACCGTTCTCGTCGGAGCGATCAAGGATGGTGATGCATCGGCCTTGGAGGAGATCGTGCGGCGCTATTCGAACAAGGTGTACAACCTCGCGTTCCACCTGACGCACAATGCGTCGGCCGCCGAAGAGATCATGCAGGACGTGTTCCTCACCGTCATCGCCAAGATAGGCACCCTGACCAACGACGCCTTCTTCTCCACGTGGCTCTACCGGGTCACCACGAACGCCTCCTACGGGTTCCTCCGCAAGGAGAAGAAGTTCACCGAGCAGACCGTGAGCGACGAAGAGATGGACCAGGAGCCGGCCATCGACTACGAGTACGACTGGTCCACCCTGCCGGACGACATCCTCCTGTCCGAGGAGAGCAGGGGGATTCTGAAGGGGGCCATCGACTCGCTGCCCGAGAGCATGAGGACCGTGGTCATCATGAAGGACGTGGAAGGCTTCTCCAACGAGGAGATCGCCCAGACCCTGGGGTTGAGCGTCCCTGCAGTCAAGTCGCGGCTGCACCGGGGGAGGCTCATCCTGAGAGATGCCCTGTCAGGGTATTTCAGGAAGTACTCCCAGCCCGAAGGAGTAGGCGCATGAAGTGCATCATCTGTTCATCCCTGTTCCAGGATTACCTCGACAACACCCTGTCCCAGGATGTCATGGACGAGCTGGACCACCACTTCCAGGTCTGCGAGAAGTGCCGCACCTGCTTCAAGACCTATTCGCTCACCATCCGGCTGTCCCGGTCCATCGAGCAGCCCTGCTGCCCGCGTCCGGAGAGCGTCGAGCGGATGAGAACGCTCCTCATCCAGCGGTTCCTCGGCAGGTAACACGCGGGCTTCCTGGAGGAAGATGCCGACGAACTCGGATGCGGGGACCTGATTGCCGTTTTTGACGGTCCTCCTGCCTCCGGATTCCCTCGTCACCGCACACTGTCAGTACACCCTGCAGTGGCCTCCACCCGCGGCAATGGGGTGCAGGGCCTTGTCAGCCGATTGCACAGTGAATGAATGCGGGTGATCGCCGAGATCATGATCCGGGTTCTGGAAAGCGCACGGCAGTGACCTTTGCCTTGAAAAACGAAAAGTACTCGTCCGTGCCGAACATGTTGCCTGCCTCCACATTGAAGGGTATGCGAAAGCCCTGAACTTCGCGAAAATCCGACAGGTAACCGCCAAAGGGTTGCAGCCGGTGCCTTTTCTCAGGATTGGCATTGGTCCACCGCATGAAGTGAACCACCACGGGCCGGCCTTCGGCATCCACCTTCATGTCCACCGCCTGCGACAGCTCGTTGTGAGTCACGGTCACGCGCGCGGTGTCCCGATCCAGCGCTTCCCAGACAACACCCGGCCCCGGGAGCACGGCGGCTGGAGTCCAGAACAACGCCTCGGCGACACAACGGCCATATGCAGCCCGGGCATGGTTTGTATCACCACCCATGCGGGCAACCGGAATCAGGCCGAGAACCCGGAAGCGCGTCCAGCTGCCGGTGTCAGAGCCGGACACCGGCACGGCCCCGGGAATCTTGAGCTTCCAGACGAAACCCGCTGGCGTGGCGAGAATCTGCCTGGCATCCATCGGCTGATAGTTCGGATTGTCCCGGGTGCCCAGACTGAATTCACCACCCATGTCGATTTCAGCCACGGTCAGCAACGGCGTGCCGGGCTTGATGGCAAAGTTGAAGAACCGCCGCGCCGGCTCAGGCAAATCGGCCACCATCACAGGGTCATACCTCGCCGGGTTTGTCGGCTGCAGAGCGGCCAGTCGTGCCCACTCCATGCGCTCGGCACGCTCATCCCACAGGCGAAGTGCCAACAACGAGAACACGGTAAATATCAGTATGACCGAGAGCGAATACATGAATTTCTTCTTCATCGGCGGCGCATAGGGTATGGGTGCCGTATCATTCCACCGGTGCACCTGCATTCAATGGGCGGATCCTATCAAGAATCGTGCCGACAATCCAGGATGATATGGGCCTTGAAGCGGAAAGTCACGGCCTTCTCGGGCCGTGACTTCCATCAGGATCGTACCATTCGGGTCTGTACCGTTGGCGGGAGGCGCTCCCCTGTCTACCCGTTCCGTGCGGCAGGGGCGTGACCCGCGTGCCGGAGGAACCGTGCCGCAATGGCCAGGAATGCCGTGATTCCGGTTGCCATGATGATGACCGTCATGGCTATGCCCTCCGGG
>CAZNGL010000178.1:0-5339 GCA_964572405.1 uncultured Bacteriovoracaceae bacterium | reverse complement strand
GACCCGGGCAACGGCAGGCTCTTCAACGAGCCCGACCTGGTGTACCAGGACAAGAACCCCTCTGTGGACATCGACGAGGCCTATGTGGATCTCTACGGCGGGAGCGTCGACGTCCGCATGGGCATCCAGAAGTTCGCCTGGGGCAGGCTGGACGAGATCAATCCCACGGACATGCTGAACACCGAGGACCTCACCGGGGGGCCCGTCATCGACGAAATAGACCGGAAGATCGGCGTCCCTTCGGTCAGGGTGAACCTGTACTCCGACCTTGCCAACGTGGAGCTCGGGTGGGTGCCCCGGTATGTGCCGTACCGTCTCCCCACCGCGGAGGAGCGGTGGTTCCCCAGGGTCCTCGTCCCGCCGCAGACCATCGATCCGGGCATGTACGTGGGGGACATCCCCGTGCAGGCCACCTACCGGGACATGGAGCTGCCGCCGTTCACGCTGGGCAACTCCGAGGGGGGGGTCAGGATATCGAGGCACATCGCGGGCTGGGATGTCTCGGTGTGCTGGTTCACCGGCTATGACATCATGCCGCTGACCAGGGTCCCGGTGGACCTCGACGTGGAGCTCGCCAATCCCCTGGCCCTGGACTACGACGTCACCGCCCGGGTCACCCTGGTGCCTGAGATCCACCGGATGCAGGTCTACGGGGCCGACTTCACCACCACCGTGAGCTCCTTCACCCTGCGCGGGGAGTATGCGTACTTCCACAACAAGTACTACAACCGCAGGCTCGACTCGGTGCTCGACGAGTTCATCACCCGGGAGCGGATGAACGATATCCTGACTGATTTTCTCGAGGAGTACCTGGCATCGAGAGGTGAGGCATCTTTCCAGACCTTTCACCTGGAGCCGCAGACAACCCTGCAGATGGACTCCATGAAGTACGGCCTCGGCCTCGACTACATTCATGGGGACACGAGCGTGAGCGTGCAGTGCATCCAGGAGTTCATCCCGGACTACGACGCGGACAAACCGGTGTACTTCAACAAGAAGGGCGTGGACACCCTTTTTACCCTCCTGTTCAAGCAGTTCTTCCTCCAGAACACCATGGAGTTCAACCTGAGGACGGCCTATGACGTGGAGTTCCAGGACTTCATGGTGCGGCCGTCAGTGAAGTACGGCTTCACCAACACCCTCCAGGGGACCATCGGGTGCCTGATCATCGGCGGGCCGGACGATGACTCCCTGCTCGGCCAGTACCGGGACAACGACGAGGTCTACGCCATGCTGAGGTGCAGTTTCTAGAGGGAAAGGGGTCTGCCGGGGTCAGGCATACTCTCTTCGAGGTCCCTGTCCGGATCCAAATCCGGACAGGGACTGTTTCCGTGGCGCAGGGGGCCGTGCTCAGCTCAGGGTGAGGAGGTACGAGCGCAGGTTGGTCTTGGACTTCTTCAGGCCCAGCTTGTCCCGGATGTTGTTCCGGTGGAACTCGATGGCCCGCTCGGATATGTTCAGGATCTCCGCGATCTCCTTGGTGGCCTTCCCTTCCCGTATCAGGTTCGCCACCTGGATCTCCGTGGGGGTGAGGTTCAGGTACTGGGACGAGAGCTTCTTCAGGAAGGGCGAGATGATGTCCGTGAGGTTCGCCTCCAGGATCTCGAGGAAGGTCTTCTGCTTCTCGTCCAGGGTGGTGGCCTTGAGCTTCTCCACGTAGGGCAGGGCGAGTTCCTTGATATTGGAGAGCACCTTTTCCTCGAGGTCGTTCTTGTCCTGCTCGCCGCGCTTGAGGAGCACCTTCAGGGCGGTGTTCGTCTCCTCGAGGTGCAGCGACTGGAGGCGGAGCTCGTCCTCCTTCTGGAGGAGACTCAGCTCTGCCTGCTTGCGTTCCTCGATCTCCTTTTTCAGCCTTATGTTCGCGCGTACGAGTTCCTCGGTCCGCTCCTCCACCCGCTGCTCCAGGCTCTCGTAGGCCCGCTGCAGCTTCTGCTCGGCGATCTTCCGCTCGGTGGTGTCCACGAAGGAGCACATGAGGCAGATGGGCTTGCCGTCGTCGTCCTTCACCATGTTGGCCGAGAGCTGCACGGCAAGGGGTTTCCCGTCCTTCTTGATGCCGATGATCTCGCCCATCCAGTTTCCCCTGTCGTAGACCGACTTCAGGATGGCTGCGGCATCCTCCTGGGACTGGGCAAAGGTCAGGGCGGACTTGCCGATCACCTCGGCGGGGTCGGTTCCTCCCCACAGCTGGAGGAAGGCCTGGTTCACATAGGTGATGGTGCCCTCGAGGTCACCGATGGCGATGCCGTTGATGGAGGACGAGATGGCGAAGTCCTTGACCTTCAGCTCCTCCTCCATGCGCTTGCGGTCGGTGATGTCCACGAAGGAGTCCATCATGCAGATGGGTTCGCCCCTCTCGTTCTTCACCAGGCTCGCGGTGAGATGGACGGTGATGGGGGATCCGTCCTTGCGGTAGCCGGACACCTCGCCGGACCAGCTCCCCTTCTCGAGCACGGTCTGATAGATCTCGATGGCCTCCTGCTCGGACTGCGCCAGGGCCAGGGCGGAGGTGCCCACCATGTCTGAGTAGTCGTTGTCGCCCCACATCCTGAGCGCCGCGTCGTTCACGTACATGATGTTGCCGGCCAGGTCGCTGATGCCGATGCCGTTGATGGACGACGCGATGGCGAAGTCCTTGATCTTGAGCTCCTCCTCGATGCGTTTCTGCTCCGTGATGTCCACGAAGGAGTCCATCATGCAGATCGGCTCCCCCTTTTCGTTGCGCACAAGGCTTGCCGAGAGATGTACGATGATGGGCGAACCGTCCTTCCGTATGCCCGATACCTCGCCGGACCAGCTCCCCTTCTCGAGCACGGTCTTGTAGATCTCCAGGGCTTCCTCCTGGGACCGGGCGAGCCCGAGGAAAGAGCTGCCGATCACCTCGGACGCATCGTCGGCTCCCCACATCTTGAGCGCAGCCTCGTTGACGTACATGATGTTGCCCGCCAGGTCGCTGATGCCGATGCCGTCGATGGACGACGCGATGGCAAAGTCCTTGATGCGGAGCTCCTCCTCCATGCGCTTGCGCTCGGTGATGTCCACGAAGGAGTCCATGCCGCACACGGGCTCGCCCTTCTCGTTGCGCACCATGCTCACCGAGAGCAGGATGGTGATGGGCGATCCATCCCTGCGGAAGCCCGAGACCTCGCCGGACCAGCTCCCCTTCTCGAGCACGGTCTTGTAGATCTCCAGGGCCTCCTCCTTGGACTTGGCCAGGTTGAAGGACGAGGTGCCGATGACCTCGGAGGCGTCCGTTGCCCCCCACATCCTGAGCGCCGCATCGTTCACGTAGATGATGTTGCCCTCGAGGTCGGTGATGCCGATGCCCGTGATGGCCGACGCTATGGCAAGGTCCTTGATGCGGAGCTCCTCCTCCATGCGCTTGCGCTCGGTGATGTCCAGGAAGGAGTCCATGGTGCAGATGGGTTCTCCCTTTTCGTTCCTCACCATGCTGGCGGTGAGGTGCACCGTGATGAGGGACCCGTCTTTCCTCCGTCCCGAGATCTCCCCCGACCAGCCGCCCTTTTCCATGAACTCCTGGAACACCCGCAGGGCCTCTTCCTGAGAGTCCGCGAACTCCAGCGGGGATTTGCCGATGATCTCGGCGGGGTCTTCGGCCCCCCACATCCTGAGCGCCGCCTCGTTCACGTACACGATGTTCCCCTCGAGGTCGCCGATGCCGATGCCGTTCAGGGACGACGCGATGGCGCTGTCCTTGATCCTCAGCTCGTTCTCGATCCTCTTGCGCTCGCTGATGTCGATGAACGAGCACATGAGGCATATGGGCTCGCCCGCATCGTCGTGCACCAGGCTCGCCGAGAGGTGCACCGTGATGGGGGAGCCGTCCATGATCCTGCCCGTGATCTCGCCGGTCCAGTGGCCTTCTTCGAGGACCGTGCGCATGATGGCCACGGCCTCCTCCTCGGACTGGGCGAACACGGTCACCTGCTTGCCGAGGATGTCTGCGGGATTGTCAGTGCCCCACATCTTCAGCGCCGCCCTGTTGATGTACGTCACATGCCCCTGCAGGTCGCCGATGACGATCCCGTTGATGGACGACGCGATGGCGCTCTCCTTGACCCGGAGCTCGGCCTCGATGCGCTTGCGCTCAGTGATGTCGATGAAGGAGCACAGCATGCAGATCGCCTGGTCGTGCTCGTCGCGGACCAGGCTGGCGGAGAGGAGCACCGTGATGGGGGAGCCGTCCTTTCTCCAGCCGCTGATCTCGCCGGACCATTCGCCCTTCTCCAGGACCGTCTGCATGATCAGCACCGCCTCCTGCTCGGACTGCGCGAACACCGTGGCCGGCTTGCCGATGATCTCGGACGGGTCTTCTGTGCCCCACATCCTCAGGGCGGCGTTGTTCACGTACGACACGATCCCGTTCAGGTCACCGATGGCGATGCCGTTGATGGACGAGGCGATGGCGTAGTCCTTGATCCGGATATCTTCCTCGATGTGAAACGGGTGTCCGTTTGTTCCCGGCCCCGTGTCTTTCATGGAACCTGTCGTGTCATCCATGGAACAATCTTACCAGACATGTCCCTGGGGTTGAACCTGTTTTTTGCCACGGCTGTCCGCAGCTGCACGGGAACATGTGAACATGGATGGAGAGGAGTTATCACATCGTAAGGGCAGGGCTACGGCACATAATCCCGGCAGAAGTCGTTGAAATGTGAAAAATTCCTCTTGCTGAACGCGCGTTTCAGGGTCTTGTAGGACCCGATGACCTCCACCTCGACCTCTCGGGCCTCACAGATCCTGCGGATCAATGCGGGATCGATGTTATGGTAGAACGCCTTTTCCTCGAGGAGTCCCGGCAGGATGAACTCGCGGTATTGAAGGGAACCATCGCCGTCCAGGGCGACATGGTCTCCATCGATGGTGAGAATGAGAGAGCTGCCGGGGATGATCTCGATCGAGGTGGGTCCTGCATAGAGGATCATGAAGGAATACGATGCCCGGCCACCCAGGCTGTGCCTTTGAACGTTCAGCTCCACGTTCGCAATGCCTCCGGCGAGCCGGTTGCCGCTCATCCGGATGAAGTCGGCGCTGGTCTTCTCGTCGGTGAAGATGGCGTAGCGCGCGGAACACGCGGGTATCAGCGCGGCAATGAGAAAGACCATGAGGAATGAGGCCGTTGTGGAAAGGCTGCCCCACGCGTTCGCAGGGCGGGGCCGCACCCGGACGCCTCCCCCGGGGGGGCAGGGAACAGCAGGAGGGTGATGGTCTCTGATGCCGGTCATACTCGCACACACGCCCCTTATTTTCTTTCCGTATAGAATAAGGAGCCAATTGCAAAACTCACAATGTGCGACAATTTCTCGAATAGTGATATA
>CAZNGL010000177.1:0-5361 GCA_964572405.1 uncultured Bacteriovoracaceae bacterium | reverse complement strand
GTCACATCATCATGATGCGGGACACGATCATGCGCATGATGTCCGACGTGCCCCCGCCGATGGCCGCGAGTTTCGAGTCGCGGAAGTTCCGCTCCACCGGGTACTCGTGCATGAACCCGTACCCGCCGAAGACCTGCACCGCTTCCGATGCCATCTCGAATCCTCGGTCGCCCGCGTACACCTTGCTCACCGCAGCCTGGAGGGGATTGAGCATCTGGCCTCTGTCCTTTGCGGAGGCCACCCGGTAGATGGCGAGCCGGGCCGCCTCGATGAAGACCTTCATGTCCGCGATGCGGTGCTGGATGGCCTGGAAGCTCCTGATGGGCCTGCCGAACTGTTGGCGCTCGTTGGCATAGCGGGCACATGCATCCAGGTTGAACAGTGCGGCGCCCAGCATGGGGGAGAGCAGGGTGCAGCGGTCCCACTCCACGCCGGAAAGCGCGATGATCCAGCCCTTTCCCTCGCCCCCCAGCACATCGGCGGCGCTCACCTCGCAGTCCTCCATGATGACCTCCGAGGTGGCAGAGCACCTGCACCCCATCTTGTGGAAGGGGGTGCTCGTGGACAGTCCCGGCGTGCCCTTCTCAATGATGAAGGCGGTGATCCCCTCGTGCTTGCGGGAACGGTCCACATTCGCGAACACCACGAACACGTCGGAGACCGGGGCGTTGGTGATGAAGGTCTTGGTGCCGTTGAGGACGTAGGTGTCGCCCTTCCTCAGGGCGGTGGCGCGCATGGATGCGGCGTCGGAGCCGGAGCCCGGCTCCGTGAGGCCCATGCAGCCGATCCACTCTCCGGATGCCAGTTTCGGCACATACTTTCTCTTCTGTTCCTCGGTGCCGAAGGCGTAGATGTTGTGGGCGCACAGATAGGTGTGCGCGCCCCAGGCGAGCAGGCTGCCGCCGTCCACGCCCGCATGGCCGAGGGCCTCACCGGCAAGACAGCAGGTGACGATGTCCGCCCCGGAGCCCCCGAGGTCTTCGGGAAAGGGCAGGCCCAGGATGCCGAAGGAGGCGAGTCTGTTCCAGATCTCGAAGCTGAACTCCCCCCTGAGGTCGGCCTCTTCGCACAGGGGCGCCACCTCGTCCCGTCCGTAGCGGTACACGGTATCCCTGAAGAGCTCCTGTTCCCGGGTGAGACTGAAGTCCATGGGCACCTCCTCTCCATCGCAGGAAAGGGAATCGACTGTATGGGAAGGCAAAGCGCCCCCTCCTGCCTGCTACTCTGAGTAGTTTTTTAACTCAGAGTTAAGTTTATGTCAAGGTATCAGTACCGTGCGTCATCCCTCGAAACCCTACCTTCAGCCATTTCCTGTATTATTCTATTGACTTTCTGTGTTCCACAGGATCATTATCTGCCTACTGCCAGTTAATTACTTACTGTCGGTATGTTTTTCATCTCCGTTCGACCGCAAAGGGAGCAGCATGCAGAAACATCGGGAGATCATCCAGGAGCGGAAGCGGCGGGAAAAGGACCAGCGCATCCAGGGCATCCTGAAGGCCGCCAAGGAGGTGTTCTTCTCCAAGGGATACATGAAGAGCACCATGGACGAGATCGCCTATGCGGCCCAGATCAGCAAGCCCACCATCTACCAGTACTTCAGGACCAAGGACGAGCTCTATTCGGCCCTCATGCTCCCCTTCCTGGAGGAGTTCGGGTCCCAGTTCGAGCGCATCGGGAAGAAGCTCGACGCGGGAAGGTATCCAGACGGTACCGCCCTCGTGAAGGACATCTTCAAAGGCTTCAGGAGGAGCTACGATGCGGCCCCGGACTCGCTCAGGGTTGCCAACTCGTTCTTCCAGCAGTCGGACCTCATCAGCGCGCTCGGTGACGACACCCGGCTCGCCATCAGCAGTCGCGGCAGGTACGACTTCGAGCTCGCCCGGGGGATCCTCAAAACGGCAATGGAAAAGGGCCTGCTCAGGAATATGGACCCCTACGCCCTCTCCGATATCATCTGGGCCATGCTGCTGGGAATCACCCAGGTCATGGACATGAAGGCCACCCGGCACACCAGGACCGGCAGGCACCTCAGATCGACGCTGCAGGAGGCCGAGCGGCTGCTCTGCGCCGCCATAGCCCTCTAGGGCGTAGATCCTGCGGCCTCCTCGAGGTGCCGACCGAAGCTTTCCCGGAAGGCGCCTGCCTGCCGCATGTGCTCCAGTGCATAGTCCCGGTGGGTGGGGTCGAAGTTCTTCAGATAGCGCACCCTGTCCTGCAGGGCCATGGTCCATGCCAGGAACTGCAGCGACTTCACCCGGGATGGCTGCACGAGGCGCCGCTCGGGGATGCGGGTATCTTCCCAGGCCCGCCTGAGCCGCAGCACCTCGAGCCGGAGTTCCTCGAGGGCCCTGTCGAGTTCTCCATGGTACTTTATCCGCTCGGACCGCGACATGGTGTGCCGTGGGATGCCCTCCAGGCGCTCCGTTATCTCGGAGTCCTTCTCAAGGAGATCATGCTCCCGGTCCAGCAGCCACGAGAGGTGGGCGAAGTACCTCCTCAGGCCTGCTGCGTGCAGCTCTGCAGCCAGCGGATCCAGCTCTCCCCGCTCGATGGCCGCAACCATGGAAAGGTCGAAGACCTGGTCACTCCCGCAGAGATGAAGTGTGGAGCCACTGATCCAGTAGCACGCGGCGGGAACCTCGGCGTCTGTGGTGATGATCCGGTACTGGGCCCGAAGCTCGCAGGTCCAGGCGAGAATGCACAGGGTCAGCGCGGCGCTCAGGAGCATCCTGATCATGCAGGCCAAACGCCTTTTTACCCGCGGCGCTACTGCCGCAGCGCGATGTCGAGCTCGGTTCTGAGGGCGTTCAGGATCTTTTCCTGCCACTGGTTGATCATGGCGTCCTCCAGGGTGCGCTCCGGAGACTGATAGGTGATGCGGATGGTCACGCCCTTCCTGTGGGCGGGGAGCCTCTCACCCTGATACACGTCCACCACGCTGATCTGGGAGAGGTCCCTGATGCCCAGAGAGGCGATGGTCCGCACGATGTCCGCATACGGGATGTCCTCGCGGGCCACGAGCGACAGGTCGCGCCAGGTGGACGGGAACCGCGGGATATCTCTCAGACCCTTGAACTGCTTCCTCAGGACAGGCTCCAGCTCGATCTCCATGGCATAGACGTCATCGTCGACGTCCGCCATGGCGAGGATGTCCGGATGGATGCACCCCATGGAGCCGACCACCGCGCCGTCCAGGACCACATCGGCCTGGCACCCTGGCTTGTAGTGCGGGTGGATCGAGGGCTTCAGCTCCATGCCCTCCAGAAGCGACTCGGCCACGCCCTTGACGTCGTAGAAATCAACCTGCCTGCCCTTCTCCGACCAGTGCATGTCGAAGCGCTGGCCCGACATGACCGCAGCGATCCGCCTGACTTCCCCGGGGAGCTCCCCCTGACCCTTCGGGTGGAACGTCTTCCCGATCTCGAAGAGCGAGATGTCCCGGGTCTGAAGTTTTTTATTGCGCTCGAGCGCGGCGAGAAGCCCGGGCAGCAATGAGGGACGCATGATCCTCATCTCGTCCGAGATGGGGTTCAGCAGCTCCAGGGCGGCCCCGCCGAAATACTCCCTCCAGCGGGGCGCGATGAAGGAGTAGGTGATGACCTCGGTGAGGCCCATGGCTGCGAGCGTGACCCGCAGCTCCTTGATGCCCTTCTCCGGGGACACCCCGTCCATGGGCCTGAACATGGGCAGCTCAGGCTTCACCTTGTCCATGCCGTACACCCGGATGAACTCCTCCACCAGGTCAATCTCCCGGAGAAGGTCGTGCCGGAAGGCCGGTATCGAGATGGTCCACCCGGCGTCGTCTGCCGCAAGACCGCAGCCGAGGCCCCTGAATATGCGCTCCACGTCCTTTGCCGGGATGTCTGAGATGCCCAGGACCTTCTCCAGGAAGCTCCTCCTGAGCGTGATATCCCTGCCGGAGGGAGGGAGGTGGTTCACGTCGATGACCCCCTTGAGCACGGTGGCCCCTGCGTGTTGGGCCATGAGGTACGCGGCGCGGTTCGCGGCGTCCACCTGCATCCCCGGGTCGATACCGCGCTCGAAGCGGTAGGAGGCCTCGGTGGAAAGCCCCAGGCCCCTGCTGGTCTTCTGGATGCCCGCCGGGTCGAAGAAGGCGCTTTCCAGGACCACGCTGGTGGTGGTGGGCAGCACCTCGGAGTTCTCTCCACCCATGACCCCGGCCAGGGCAACGGCCTTTTCACGATCGCAGATGAGCAGGTCCGTGTCGCGCAGGGTCCTCTGGACCGAGTCCAGGGTGACGAAGGTCTCACCCTGCGCGGCCCTTCTCACCACGATGCCGCACCCCGCCAGGAAGGTGGAGTCGAAGGCGTGCAGGGGCTGGCCGTATTCCAGCATGACGTAGTTGGTGATGTCCACCACGTTGTTGATGGCGCGGACCCCTGACTGGAAGAGCCTCCTGCGCATGGTGAAGGGGCTCCTGCCGATCTTCACGTCCCTGAGGAAGCGGGCCGCGTAGCGCGGGCAGCCCTGCGTGTCCACGATCTCCACGCTCAGGGCCCCCCCGATGGGCTCCGCACACTCGGGGACCGTGATGGCCGGGACCCTGAGTTCCCTGCCGAACAGGGCTGCCAGCTCACGGGCCACGCCGATGACCGAGAGGCAGTCGCCCCGGTTGGGCGTGACGTTCACGTCCAGGACCCAGTCCTCCAGTCCCAGCGCATCGGCAAGGACCTCCCCGGGCTTCGTTTCGACGTCGAACTCCATGATCCCGGTATGGTCGTCGGTGAGCCCCAGCTCCCGCTCGGAGAGCAGCACGCCGAACGACTCCTCGCCGCGGATCTTGGCCTTCTTCACCAGCATGTCAGGCCCCAGGCTGGTTCCCACCGGGGCGAAGGCGCTCATCATGCCCGCCCTGGTGTTGGGCGCGCCGCACACCACCTGGAGCATCTCGCTCCCCGTGTCCACCATGCAGACAAAGAGCTTGTCCGCGTTGGGGTGGCGCTTCGCCTCCACGATGCGTGCGCAGACGACCTCCCGGGGCACGCCCTGGCGGGAGAGCTCCTCCACCTCGGTGCCGCTCATGGTGAGCGCGGACGCCGCTGTGGCGGCATCCATGTCCAGGTCGACGAATTCCCTGATCCAGGAGTAGCTGATCTTCATGACACGCCCTTTTCTATGAGAACTGGCCCAGAAACCGCAGATCCGAATCGTAGAAGAGCCGGATGTCGTCGATCCCGTACTTGATCATGGCGATGCGTTCCACGCCCATGCCGAAGGCAAAGCCCGTGACCGCTTCCGGGTCGATGCCCACGAACCGGTACACCTCCGGGTCAACCATGCCGCACCCCAGGATCTCGAGCCACCCGGTGTTCCCGCATACCCGGCACCCGGAGCCCT
>CAZNGL010000176.1:0-5430 GCA_964572405.1 uncultured Bacteriovoracaceae bacterium | reverse complement strand
GGTGCCGCTCACCAAAGGCTCCATCGTCACCATGGACAAGGGATACAACGACTACACCCTGTTCTCCTCCTGGACAGATGCCGGCATCTACTTCGTCACCAGGATGAAGGACAATGCCGTCTATGAGGTCATGAGAGAACGGGAAGTCCCTGTCTATTGCAACCTCCTGGCAGACCAGCACATCGCCTTCGCAGGCCTCGGGGCATGGCAGAAATGCCCGCACATCCTGCGCAGGGTGGTGGTATGGGACGATGCCCATAACGAAGAGCTTGTTCTCCTGACAAATCACTTCTCCCTGGCGGCCTCCACCATATCCGCCATCTACAAGGACCGCTGGGAGATAGAGATCTTCTTCAAGACGCTCAAGCAGAACCTCAAGGTGAAGACCTTCGTGGGCACCTCGGAGAACGCTTTGTACATCCAGATTTGGACAGCACTGATCGCCATGCTCGTCATCAAGTACCTGCATCACCTGTCCACGTTCTCCTGGTCCTTGTCCAATCTCGTCTCCCTGCTCCGCTGGAATCTCTTCACGTACCGTGATCTGCTGCAGTGGCTCGATGATCCGTATGAGACTCCGCCTGCCGAACCTGTGCTTGTCCAGGATTCCTTGCCGCTTCCCGGTCTTGGACAGCAGGTGTGCAATATCGGCAGCAGGACAACCAGGTCATGACATATCGACTTGTGCATCCCTAACGTGTTGATTTATCTTGTCCCAGATTAGGTTTCAGAGTTATTTTGGACAGCAGTGATCTTTTATCTAGTTTCTCTGCTTTAAATAGGTATCTCCAATTCATTTATTATTAATTGTAAATCATAAGAAATCCATAGTTAGGTTACTGTTAGCTTACTGTTTTCTAATGCGCAACGGTCACTGTTCAATATAATCAAATGGTTAACTTTTGAATATGATCTGTTTTATAAATTTGATAACTTCCTAGTCCGTGTTCAATAACTGCTCCACCATTGATTTGGTTCCATTATCTATGGTCAGGTTTGACTTTTGCTAACCACTGATTCTAACTCATACCTCTCGCTTTGTCCGGACCGATGATTACCTCAACAGACATGTACACCCCAGTTCAGCTCACGCGGCAAGCAGCAGGAGATGCCAAGGGCATGGTACGGGTGGAGGGATGCATTCGCGGAAGATCCCCAGCCCGGCCTACTTCGGCGGATACGACGCGAAATCCTCGATGGAATAGATGTAATTGATGATGTGATCGTTGAGCTTTTCCTCGATGAGCTTGAACTCCACGCCGAGGATCAGGTCCTTCCTGCTCTTCTTGATGTTCCTCACGATGCCCAGGACGTTGTGGTCCCCGTGGATGCCGGGGAACTTGCACGTGAGGAGGACCTCGTCGTCGATCTGGACAGGCGGCAGGGGTTCCTTCTGCGTGGCCAGGATATGGCAGCGGCAGCCGCTCTTGCTGATGTCGATGATGGCGCCGTTGCTGACCTTGTCCTTTATGGTGACCTTCGTGGGGAAGATGCTGTGCGCCCTCTTGTGCGACCTCAGTTCATGGTGCTCGATGATCTTCGGGTATTCCAGGAACAGGAGCTTCACGGGCTTGAATATCACGTCGATGAGCTTGGTCTGGAACCCGAAGATGATGCCCTGGTAGATGTACCGGACGATGATCTCCACGCCCGGGAAGAGCTTGTGTTTCACATTCCCGAACTGCGAGGGGATCTTGATGATGAGGTACTCGTCGATCTCCATGCCCACCAGGATGCTCTGCAGGGGATACGCCACATCCACCAGCTTGAGCTGGAAGGTGACGCCGATGTCCAGGCTGATTCGCTTGCCGTAATCGAAGATATCGAAATCGAGTTCGTTCTTGTCCATAGGTATTACTCCCTATCGGATTTCCGGATATGATAATTTAATCCAGTGCGGTGATCATCGAAGACGGCATTCCGCATCAGCTCGTTTGCATGGGCAGGCGCTGCGAGTGTATGATAGCTGAAGACCGGCGCATGCGTCACGGACCATCAGTACGGATGAGAAGGCACAGGGGGCTTGTTTCCCCTGTCGCTCGTGACCTCAAGATCGGCCGGCCCCAGTCCGACAGGAAGGGAAGGGAGCGTCCGCATGCAATGTCCTGCCTGTACGAGCCATCTGGTCACCCTGGAGCTCTCCGGGGTGGAGGTGGACTACTGCTTCACCTGCCAGGGCATCTGGCTGGACACGGGCGAGCTGGAGCGCCTGGTGAGCATGGGGGAGGGGGACGAAGGCATCGTCGCGGGCATCGGCCCCGCCGCTGTCCGCGAGAAGCCGAGGCGGTGCCCGGCGTGCCACAGGGTCATGGAGAAGGTCCAGACGGGCGGCCAGCCCTGCATCGTGCTGGACCGCTGCGAGCGTCACGGCCTGTGGTTCGACAGGGACGAGCTGAAGAAGATCCTGGCCATGAGCTGTGCCCGCGGGCAGGAGAGCCCGCTCGTCAGGGTCCTTGACGACATGTTCGCAGAACGCAAGAGGGGGTGTGTATGACAGGGACAATCGTCTTCTGGGTGGTGGTGGGGATCATCGTGGCGCTCGTCATCTATGTCATCGGGCTCTACAACTCCCTGGTGGCCCTGAGGAACCAGGTGAAGAACGCGTGGTCCCAGATCGACGTGCAGCTCAAGCGCAGGCACGACCTGATCCCCAACCTGGTGGAGACCGCCAAGGGCTACATGAAGCACGAGCGGGAGACCTTCGACGCCGTGACCAAGGCCAGGGCGGACGCCACGAGCGCCAGGGGCGTGCCCCAGATCGCCCAGGCGGAAGGCCGGCTCACGGACGCCATCTCCAGGTTCATGGCCGTGGTGGAGAACTACCCCGAGCTCAAGGCCAACCAGAACTTCCTGGCCGTGCAGGAGGAGCTCGCCTCCACGGAGAACAGGATCGCGTTCTCCCGCCAGGCCTACAACGACGCCGCGCTCTTCCTGAACAACAAGGTGGAGATGTTCCCGTCCAACATCGTGGCGAACATGTTCGCCTTCACCAGGGAGCCCTTCTTCGAGATGGAGGACGCCTCCGAGCGCGCCGTGCCAAAGGTGAGCTTCAGCTCATAAGCCCATGTTCTGGCAGGTCATAGCCGCCAATAAGCGCAACACCGTCATCCTCGTCGTCACCATGGGGGTGGTGCTGGCGCTCGTCGGCTACTTCGCGGGCTCGCTGGTGGGTGCGTGGCTGGGCATGACCGCGTACGGTCCCGAGCCCGCATCCGGCGGCTCGAACGCGGGCTGGGTGGGCATGGGGGGTGCGCTCTTCGTCTGGTTCGTGCTCCTGCTCGCTGCCCTGCTGGGCTCGGACGATCTGTTCCTGGGCCTCGCCGGGGCGAGGGAGGTGTCCCACGACACCTATCCCCAGCTCTTCAACGTGGTGGAGGAGATGAAGATCGCCTCATCCCTGCCCGCCATGCCGAAGGTCTTCATCATGGACGACCCGGCGCCCAACGCCTTCGCCCTGGGCAAGTCCCCGAAGAACTGCGCGGTGTGCGTCACCGCCGGCCTGCTCGCCATGTGCGACCGGGACGAGCTCCAGGGCGTCATCGCCCACGAGATCGGGCACATTGTAAACCGCGACGCGCTCTACCTGGGCGTGGCGGCCACCATGCTCGGCGCCGTGACCATCATCTCCGACACCCTGCTCCGCTCGATCCGATACGCGCCCGTGGCCCGCTACCGCTCATCCGGAACCAAGGGAGGCAAGGGTCTGGTGAACGTGTGGTTCATCCTGGCGGCCTTCGTGTTCATCATCATCAGCCCCATTCTGTCCCGCATCCTCTACTTCTCCATCTCCAGGAGGAGGGAGTACCTGGCGGACGCCACGAGCGCCCGCCTCACCCGGTACCCGCCGGGGCTTGCCTCGGCCCTGCAGAAGATCATGCTTTCCCCGGGCATCCTCACCACGGCCCCACGGGTGACCGCGCCCTTCTACACGGTGAACCCCTACAAGCAGGACCTGGAGGGCGGCCTGTTCGCCACGCACCCGCCTCTGCCCCAGCGGATCCGTATCCTCAGGGCCATGGCCACGGGCGCGTCCTTCAGGGACTACGTGAAGGCCTACTGGGACGTCACGCACACGAGGAAGCCCCTGATCCCGGTGTCCGACATGCAGCTGGGCGAGGCCGTGGGGATACGCGCCCCCTCGCCGAAGACCCCGGAGCAGGGCAGGGCGGGCGACATCATCCGGGCCATGAACGACTTCGTGTTCATCCCCTGCTCGTGCGGCATGACCATGAAGGTCCCGCCCGAGTTCGCCCGGGGGGTTGTGCGGTGTCCCCGGTGCGGACAGGACCATACCGTGGAACGGCCCGCCACGGGTGCGGCGTCGGGCATCCTGGCCGGTGCATCGGCCTTCACGAAGCAGGCCCCCGGTCAGGAACAGACCGAGCAGCGCGTCATCGGCGCATGGCAGACCCTCACGTGCCGGGGGTGCGGCAAGAGCATCCCCCTTTCCCCGGTCTTCAGCCTGACAAGGGTCACGTGCACGAGGTGCGGGCAGGTCATCAGACTTGTCTGATCGTAGAATCCGGGGAGTTCCCCCGAACAGTGCTCCTGCTCGAGGGGAGCGGTCCTGCGAGGGATCGGAAAGGACAGCGCCGCTACTTCACCTTCACCTGGCCCAGCAGGGGCGAGTCCTCCACCATGAAGGTGCACACGTTGGGGTTGGTGCGGAGCACGTTGCACACGGCGCTCCCGATGGTGAACACCTTGGGCAGGGAGATCTTCAGCACCGGCGTGTACCCGTACATGAGCGTGACGAAGTGGCCGCACACCACGTTGAGCAGCTCTCTCAGGGCATCCTCGATCATGTCGTCGTAGACGTCCTTGGTGTGCGCCAGGCCCAGGATGCGGGCCGCCATGAGCGTGGCCAGGGGCTTTTCGATGATGAGCCCGAGCTCGCCCGCATGCTCGCCCGTGTACTCGATGCGCACGTTCAGGGCGTCACCCTTCACCTCGGGCATGTCGGCGGCCTCCATGACGCGCGGCGACAGCGAGACCATGGACATGAGCACGTGGCTCAGCGCCTCGGTGAGGTACTGCGAGGGGGTGTCCGGCATGCTCAGCCTCCCAGCACGTCGTTCACCACCGCGTGGATCTCGTCGGCGGCGAACGGTTTGCGCACATAGCCTCTGATGCCCATGGCCTCGAGCTGGCCCACCCTGGTGAGGCTCCCCTCGGTGGAGATGACGATCACCGGGATGTTCTTGAGCATCGCGTCCAGGCGCATCCGCTCGATGAGTTCGAATCCGTCCATGACCGGCATGTTGATGTCGGTGATCACCAGGTCGATGGAATTGGCGTTCAGGGTCTTGAGCGCCTCCACGCCGTTGGCCGCATCGAACACCTGGTCGATGGTCAGGGGGGAACCCGCGAGGATTTTCGAGAGGACCGCCTTCACCACATTGGAATCATCCACCAGTAGAATGTTGTACC
>CAZNGL010000175.1:0-5477 GCA_964572405.1 uncultured Bacteriovoracaceae bacterium | reverse complement strand
CAGGGGTACTTCCTGCCCCGCGAGGTCATGGAAATGGTGGTTGGCCAGATGACCCGCTACCTGGCGAAGACACTGAATCTTTGAATAAGGAGGTCGAAGCATGGCCCTGTACCTGGTGCAGCACGGCCTGAGCATGCCCAAGGAGACGGACCTGGAACAGGGGCTCACCGATGCCGGAAGGATCGAGGCGCAGCGCGTCGCCATCAAGGTGCGGGAGCTTGGCATAGGCGTTTCCCGGATCATCCACAGCGGCAGGAAGAGGGCGCGGCAGACCGCAGAGACCTTCGCCGCCCTCCTGACACCGGGAAGGGAGCCCGTGCAGGAGACGGGTCTCGATCCACTGGACGACGCTGTGGCCTTTGCCGCAGGTCTGATGCCAGACGAGGACCTCATGGTGGTGGGCCACCTGCCCTTCCTGGAGCGCCTCGCCGCATTCCTCCTCACCGGAGATCCGGAACGGACCGTGGTCAGGTTCACGAACGCGGGCATCGTGTGCATGGAATACCTGAAGGACCGGCGGTCCTGGACCGTCATGTGGGCCCTGCCCCCCGAAATGGCCTGAGGTACGGACACGGGTGACCATTCATGCAGCAGGTCCATGTGGGCACCTCGGGGTGGAACTACGACCACTGGCAAGGCCCCTTCTACCCGGAAGGCCTCGCCAGGACCCGGCGGCTCGAATGGTACGCCCGCACCTTCTCCGCCGTGGAGGTGAACGCCACCTTCTACCGTTCCATGCGGCCCTCGACCTTCGAGAAGTGGGCGCAGACCACGCCCGGGGGCTTTGTCTGGGCGGTGAAGGCGAGCCGCTTCATCACCCACATCAGGAGGCTCCGCGACGCGGACCAGGCGCTCTCCCTGTTCCTGGAATCGCTGGCCCCCTTGGGGACAAAGCTCGGCCCCGTCCTCTTCCAGCTTCCTCCCTCGCTGGCCTTCGACCCCGCGGTGGTGAAGACCTTCCTCGGCCTGCTGCCCCGGGGCCGCAGGTACACCCTTGAGGCGCGCCACGAGAGCTGGGTCGGCGACGATGCCTTGGCCTGCCTGAGGGATGCGAACGTGGCCTGGTGCATCTCGGATACCGCAGGCAGGTACCCCTCCCGGGAGGCGGTGAGCGCCGACTTCGCCTACATACGCCTGCACGGCTCGAAACGGCTCTACACGTCGTGCTATTCCGAACGCGAGCTCGCCCGCTGGGCGGAGAAGATCCTGAACTTCGGAGTCGATACCTACGTGTTCTTCGACAACGACTGTGAGGCCCATGCCCCGGCGAACGCGAGGAGGCTCAGGGAGCTTCTAGGCTGACCCGTTGTGTGGAAAACGCCCATCAGGGAGTTATTATTACCCTTACAAGTTCCCCAAGAGGAGGTTGCCATGACCATCACCCGGACCCTTCGGAAATCGGCCCTTCCCCTGGCATGCTGCCTGGCACTGACCCTCACGGCTTCCGCCCACGCCTTCGAGCTCAAGAGTCCGGCCTTCAGGCAGGAAAGCGAGATCCCGCAGCTCTACACCTGCCAGGGAAAGGACATCTCGCCGCCCCTTGCCTGGTCGGACATGCCCGCAGGAACCAGAAGCCTGGCGCTCATCTGCGACGACCCTGACGCGCCCATCGGGACCTGGGTGCATTGGGTGTACTACAACATCCCCGTCACCGTGACCGCGCTGCCCGAGGCCATGCCCAAGACCGAGAGGCCCTCGCCCGGGGGAATCCACGGCAAGAGCAGCTTCAGGGACTTCGGCTACGGCGGCCCGTGCCCGCCCTGGGGCACCCACCGCTACTTCTTCCGCCTCTATGCGCTGGACACCTCGCTGAACCTGGAGCCCGGCGCGACCAAGAAGGACGTGCTCAAGGCCATCCAGGGACACATCCTTGGCACGGCCGAGCTCATGGGCACGTACAGGAAGAAGTAGGGGTGTACGACGGGGCACGGGTCTGACCGGAGAGTGCGCATGTTCACGGCGGCCTACGCCAGGCTCCACGAACAGGGCCTCCTCAGGGACAAGGCCGTCAGGGCCCTGGACCGGCTCCGGGAATGCCGGCTCTGCCCCCGCTCGTGCGGGGTGGACCGCACCCGAGGCGGGACGGGCTTCTGCAGGACCGGCAGGCATGCGATGGCGGCCAGCTTCGGCCCGCACTTCGGCGAGGAGGCGCCCCTCGTGGGGTCCCACGGCTCCGGCACCATCTTCTTCAGCTCCTGCAACCTGCTGTGCACCTTCTGTCAGAACTGCGACATCAGCCACGGTGCGGACGGCGTCGAGGTGGAACCGGGGGAGATCGCGGGCATGATGCTCGACCTGGCGGCCAGGGGCTGCCACAACATCAACTTCGTGACGCCCACCCACGTGGTGCCCCAGATCCTCGAGGCCCTGGTCCCGGCGGCAGAGGCGGGACTCGATCTTCCCCTGGTTTACAACACGGGCGGCTACGATGCGGTGGAGACCATCAGGCTTCTGGACGGCGTCTTCGACATCTACATGCCCGACTTCAAGTTCTGGGACCCTGAACCCGCACAGACCTTCTGCCGTGCGCCCGACTACCGGGATGCTGCGTGCAGGGCCATCCTGGAGATGCATCGCCAGGTGGGTGACCTGGTCATGGACGAGCGCGGCATCGCCCTCAGAGGCCTGCTGGTGCGGCATCTGGTCATGCCCGGGGGCCTGGCAGGCACGGAAGGCGTGATGAGTTTCCTGGCGGAACAGGTGTCGAGAAACACCTATGTGAACGTCATGGACCAGTACCACCCCTGCCACCATGCAAGAAACGACCCCCGGATCGACCGGCGCATCACCGCAGCCGAGTACGAGGACGCCCTGGAGGCGGCCCGGAGGGCAGGCATCCACCGGCTGGACGACCGGAAGCGCATCTCCTTCAGGATGGTGTGACCTTCGTGCAGGGCGCGAGGGGATACTGCCCGTCGCCTTGAAGCTGCGGAAGCCGGGCACTATTGAACGGAAAAGGACGTTCGAACAAGTCCGGGAGGGAACCCCCATGGCCCCGAACAGGCTCGCATCGGAACTGAGCCCCTATCTCCTCCAGCATGCAGGCAACCCGGTGGACTGGTTCCCCTGGGGAGATGAGGCCTTCGCGCGGGCCAGGTTCGAGGACAAGCCGGTCTTCCTCTCCATCGGCTACTCTTCGTGCCACTGGTGCCACGTCATGGCCCATGAGTGTTTCGAGGACAACGAGGTCGCCTCCCGCATGAACGCCGCTTTCATCAACATCAAGGTGGACCGGGAGGAACTGCCCCATATCGACGCCGTGTACATGCAGGCCTGCCAGCTCCTCACCGGCAGCGGCGGGTGGCCTCTGAGCGTCATCATGACCCCGGACAGGAAGCCCTTCTTCGCCGCCACCTTCCTGCCCAAGCACACGCGTCAGGGCATCATGGGAATGATGGAGCTCATCGATGCCGTCGAGCGGCTCTGGAGAGACAAGAAAGACCGTGTCGTGAGTGAGGCCGCAGAGATCACCAGGCTCGTCCGGCGTGCATCCGAGGTCAGGCCGGGCGGGGACCTGGATCCCCGCCTCATGGACAAGGCCTTCGAGGAGCTGCGGGCGAGTTTCGACCCTGTCTTCGGCGGCTTCGGCTCCGCGCCGAAGTTTCCCATGCCCCAGACAATCATGCTCCTGCTGCGGTATTCCTGCAGGACGGGCAGCAGGGAGGCCCTGGACATGGCCGTCAAGACCCTCGAGGCCATGCGTTCGGGCGGCATCCACGACCACGTGGGCTCCGGGTTCCACCGCTATGCCACGGACCGGCAGTGGCTCGTGCCGCACTTCGAGAAGATGCTCTATGACCAGGCACTGCTTGCGCTGGCCTATACCGAGGCCTTCCAGGTGACCGGGAGGGACGCCTTCGGGCAGACCGCCCGGGACACCATCGACTACGTGCTCCAGGACCTGCGCACCAGGGAAGGCCTGTTCGCAAGCGCCCAGGACGCGGACACCGAGGGAGCCGAAGGGAGGTTCTACCTGTGGTCTGAGCGGGAACTCCGCACAGTCCTGGACGATGCCACCTTCGAGCTGGCACGGGAGGCCTTCGGCCTGCAGGAGGAGGGGAATGTCCCCGGTGGCCACGGCCTCAACATCATCCACCTGGCTCAAGAGGCCACCTCTCTCGCCGGCCGGCTCGGCATGAGCGCGGAGAGGCTGTCCGCAAGGATCCGGAGGGTCCTTGCGGACCTCAGGGCGGCACGGGCGCAGAGACAGCGGCCCTTCAGGGACACCAAGGCGCTCACCGACTGGAACGGCCTCATGATTGCAGCCCTGGCCAGGGCCGGGGCCGTGTTCCGCAGGACCGACTACCTGAGCGCGGCAACGCACGCGGCGGATTTCATCCTGGGGAACATGGCGGAGAAGGGCAGGCTCAGGCACGTGTTCATGAACGGGCGATCCTCGGTGGATGCCGGCCTGGACGACTACGCCTTTCTCACCTGGGGGCTCATCGAGCTCTATGAGGCCACCTTCGAACAGCGCCACCTGGAGACCGCAGCCTCCTCCACCTCCACCCTCGTGAAGCACTTTTCCGATCCGTCTTCGGGCGGGTTCTTCACCACCGCGGACGATACCGAGATGCCCATGGGCCGCACCAGGACAGCCTACGACAATGCACTGCCCTCGGGCAGCTCCGTGACCATGCTCAACCTCGTCAGGCTCTCGGGCCTTCTGGGAGACCCTGGCCTGAGAGAAAAGGCAACGGAACTGGGCCGGGCCTTCTCCGTTTCTGTCGGACAGGCCCCATCGGCACATGCCTTCATGCTGTGCGGCCTGGACGCCCTGACGGGTCCGGCCATGGAGGTGGTCATCGCGGGCGAGCCGGCCAGGGAAGATACCCGAGCCATGGTCCAGGCCATCCGCAGCCGGTTTCTCCCCCGGACCTCGATCCTCCTCGCACCGGATGCGCCCGGAGGGGGATCAAACCCGCTGCTCCGGGGGAAAAAGCCCGTCAACGGCCGGGCAACAGCCTACGTGTGCAGGGACTCCACCTGCATGGAACCCGTAACGGACCCGGAAAAACTGCTTGAATTACTGAGGTGATTCATACGAGAGAGGGTGTATGGACGTCTTCCTGACCACCTTCACCGCCGTGGCCATGCTGCTCACCGTCGGCATCATGGGGTACTGGATGCTGAGCAGGCGCGTGATCGCGGGCTCCGTCCTGGGGCCGCTCTCGGTGCTGGCCATCGACATCGCGCTCCCCTGCCTCACCTTCACCGGCATCCTGAGCAACTTCCATCCCGAGGAGAACACCTCGTGGTGGACCCTGCCCCTGTGGTGGCTCGGCTCCACCATGCTGTTCCTGATCCTGTCGTCCGTGTTCTCCTTCGTGGCCAGGACCGAATACCGGCGCGAGTTCCGGGTGAGCCTGCTCTTCCAGAACGGCATCTTCTTCCCCCTGGCCATCATAGCCGGGATGTACGGCACCAGCTCAGATCGGAAGAGCACACGTCTGAACTCCAGTCACGAGATTCCATCT
>CAZNGL010000174.1:0-5601 GCA_964572405.1 uncultured Bacteriovoracaceae bacterium | reverse complement strand
ACAGGCCGTCGATGAGGACCACCTCCAGGGAGGAGGAAGACGCGGCGCAGGACTCCTGCGGCAGACAGAGGAGGGCCACGCAAACCGTAAGGATGACAGCGATCTTCTTCATGCGGATCTCCTTTTCATCTGTATCGTCTGGAGGATTTTCTGCACGGCGCCCGAGCCGGCCCGTGATCGTGACGGGGAGTTCGCCATGGCCTGGGTGATGATCTCCGCCGGGTCCAGGGCGGGCATGTGCGCATAGTGCCCCAGCTGCATGCGGCAGGCGCCGCAGTCGGCCACGATGGTCTCCGCCCCGGTGTCGCGGACGGCCTGGGCCGCTATCAGGCCGAGCCTGCGCGATGTCTCCTGGTTGCGCTTCTTGAACCCGTAGGTGCCGGCCAGGCCGCAGCAGTTGTCATCCAGGATGTGGCAGGTCAGGCCCTCGATCATCTCGAAGATCCGTGCGGCAGGGTAGCCGATGCCCAGTGCCCGCAGGTGACAGGGTATGTGGTATGCCACGCTGCGCTCGAGCCTTCCCAGGAGGCCGCCTTCGGCCTCTGCCTGGAGCAGGGGGAGGAGGTAGTCATAGACGTTGTAGGTGTTTTCCGCGATCTTCCTGCCGCCCGGCACGTCGAGGATCCCCGGGTAGTCGTGCATGAGGGTGAGCCCGCAGGAGGTGCAGGCATAGACCACGTCGTATCCCTTGTCGATGTACCTGGTGAGCATGGCGGCGTTCTTCAGGGCGAACTTCCTGGCAATGTCCAGGTCGCCGTTGCCCAGGGCCGGCAGGCCGCAGCAGGTCTGGGCGGGCATGACGACCCGGCATCCCGTGTAGGCCAGCAGGTCCCTGACCTTCCTGCCGATGTCCGGGCGGTTGAAGGCCAGGTGGCAGCCGTAGAAGAAGACCACCTTCCTGCCCTTGCCCTTTCTCCTTCTGCCGCGCTCCAGGTTGATGAACCGGAACTCGGGCAGGTCGAGCTCCCTGCTCACCCCGAGCAGGCTCAGGATGGACCTGGTCAGGGGCCAGGCGGCGGCCCTGTTGGCTAGCGGGGACAGCGTGGAGCCCAGCTTGTTGAAATGGTAGGCATTGGCGAAGAGGTGGGCACTCAGCGGGCTCAGGTGCTCCCTGCCGTACTTGAGCTGGGCCTTGAGGATGATGTCCGCCACGTCCACGCCGTAGGGGCAGGAGACCTGGCACCTGCGGCACTGGCAGCAGTACTTCACCCACTCGTCCACCGACCTCTCCGGGTCGAGACGGAACCGCTGGGCATCGGGACCCGCCTGTTTGGGACCCGGGAAGCGCGGCTCCACCTTGTACACCGGACAGTTTTCCACGCAGATGGTGCAGCGGGTGCAGTGCTCGAAGGTCATGCCAGCATCCTTTCGCACTGCCGTGCCGCCTTCAGACCGGTGGCCAGGGCCATGCCGTGACCGCAGCGGTTCTTCATGATCTCGCCGTTCGCCAGGATGCTGCCGCACACGAAGAGGTTCTCCAGGCTGCTGCCCGCCGGCCGGAAGGATACGTCAACCTCGATGCCGGCTCCCTCGATGGGGTGGCCGGGCATGAAGAAGTCGTGCAGGAACCAGTCCTTCCGGGCACCCGGGACTCTGACGGCAAGGTTGAACACGGGCTCGCGCACCGAGTCACGGGACGCGTAGAGCCCGCCGCTCACGAAGGAGCCCGTGGCGAGGATGAAGGCCCGGCCCTGGACCCGGGTGGGCCTGCCCGACGCGGCCAGGGTCACCGCCTCCACGGTGGCCCCCCTGATCTCCACGCTGGAGATGGGGTTGCCCCAGTAGACCTCGCCGCCCTTCTCCTGGAACGCCGCCTTGAGCGTCCGGAACAGGCGCATCCCGGGAAGGGACGGCGGCAGGGTGGGGATCTCGAAGAGCGTACGGCCGATCCGCGAGGAGATCTCCTCCATCACGGCCACGGGGTTCTTCAGCCCCAGCACCGCCGGGACCGCGACCCTGCCCGGCGGGATCTCGATGGAGGACAGCCATGAGCAGAACTCGTCCACAAAGCCCTGCTCCTCGAACCTTGCGGCCAGGGCCAGGGTGGACGAGCACCCCGCGTCGAAGAGGGAGAACCCGGTGTCCGGGAGCCTGGAGGTGATGTAGGAGGGGTAGAAGTCCTTCAGTCCCGCAAAGGAGATCACATGCAGGTACTCGTCCCTGCATCCCTGGGATGCCTCCATGGTCCGGGGCACGAGGCAGGTGGTCTTGAAGGTGCCCATGGGGGTGAGGATCTCACGGTTCGCCCTGATGGAGCCCGTGTACGGGATTGGGCTCGAGTCCATGATGTCCTTGAGCATCCTCAGGCCGTCCTCGATGCCCTTTTTCCCCACCAGGCGGTAGGGGTGGCCTTCGGGCAGGACACCATATCCGTCCATGGGCCGCTCACCCAGGGCGAGCACGTCTATGCAGCCCGTGGAGAGGCAGCACACGGGGTCGCCCCGGGAGATGATCGCGGTCTTCAGGCCGGCGCCAGCCAGGTGGATGGCCGCCGTGAGCCCGGACACCCCGCCGCCGATGACCACCACGTCGAGCATGCGTTCGCTCACGGCCTGCCCCCCATGCTCAGGATACCCAGGTAGATGCTCTCGATGAGCTGCTCCTCCCGGAGCTGGTCACCCCACAGCGCCGGCCTGATGCCCTTGAACCGCCTCTGGAGGAACTCCTTGAGGATGGTGACGGACACCTCGGGGCTCACCCTGCCGAGCTCCTGCATGATCCCCAGCGCCCGGTAGGTGCAGAACCCGCCCTGGCAGGGGCCCATGCCGAGCCGTGTCCGGTGCTGGATGTCGCCCACGTACTGGGTGCCCATGGTGTTGATGGCGTGCTCCACGGTGCCCCGGCCCACCAGTTCGCACTCGCACACGATGCTGTCCAGGGATGCCAGGCGCTTCGAGAGGGGGTACCCGCTCAGCTCGTCCTGCCCTTCCAGGGGGAGCTCCGCAGTCCTGCACGGGGTCTTCAGGCCGAAGCGGTCCATGACCACATCCACCATCTTTTCCGCCATGAGGCGGTACGTAGTGAGCTTGCCTCCCAGGATGCTGTACATGCCGTTTCCGTGGTCCATGATCTGGAATCCCCGGGAGATGGACCGGCCGTCTCCGCCCCGGGTGGACCCCTTCAGGAGGGGGCGTACGCCGGTGTAGGCCCGGATGAGACGGGTGGAGCCGAAGGCGGGGACCATGCGCTCGGCCTCGGTGGTCACGATATCAACCTCGGTGGGATCGATCTCCAGGATGTCCGGATCGCTCACCGGGATGGACGTGGTTCCGGCGAGACACACGGCCTCGTTGGGCACGATGATGTCCCCGTCCGACGGCGGCCTCAGGCGGTTGATGACCATGCTCGTGAGACGGTGGTTCGTGATGACGAGGCTGCCCTTGGACAGGGACATGGGTACCGCCCCGCCCCCCATGCGGGCTATGCGGTCGCCCCAGGCGCCCGTGGCGTTGATGATGACGCGCGCCCGGATCTCCTTGACCTGCGAGGTGAGCCGTTCCCTGGCCTTCACGCCGACGCAGGCCCCCTTATCCTTCAGGACCTCGATGACCTCATGGTGGGTGAGGATGCTGCCCCCCCTGTGGCGGGATGTGTAGGCGTTGAGCATGCACAGCCGGAAGGGGTCGATGGAGCAGTCCGGCACGCTGACGGCCTCTTCCAGGGCAGGGTTCAGTCCGGGAACCAGGTCCATGGCCTTGGAGGGCGAGAGGACAGTAGTGGTGATGCCCGCCTCGTCGCAGCTTTTGAGGAACTCGTCCCGGTAGCGCTTGGAGTCGCCGGGAAGCCGCACGAACAGGCCGCCCGTGGTCTCCACGCACTTCCGGGCGATCCGGCGGAGGATCTGGTTCTCGGTGATGCATTCCCGGGCCGCCTCCGGGTCCTTCACCGCGTAGCGTCCGCCGCTGTGGAGCAGGCCGTGGCACGCGCCGGTGGCCCCCGAGGCGAAGTCGCCCCGTTCCACCAGGCAGTGGGCTACACCCCGCAGCGCCAGGTCCCGTGCGATGCCGCAGCCGGTGGCGCCACCTCCTATGATGATGACATCCGTCTTGATCGACAAGCTCCGCCCTACCTCATGGATGATTCGAGAGTACCATATACAGGTGTCCGGGGCAGGTCAAGAGATCACCGCCACGGGATGCCCGTCCTGTTCGGGTCGTCACTGCCGGGCCGTGGGCAGGGTTCAGGGACGCTCCCGGGTTCCCGGCAGTGATCAGGGACTGCGTGCAGAACACCCGGGGCGTACCGGAGACCGTGGCAATAGCGAATTCTCTCCCTACGTCAACCCTGCGGTTTGCCCCTGCTCTTTGAGCCGATCATCTCGGTGTACTGCTTGAGCTTTGACGGGTTGACGTAGCTCCCCAGGTAGGTGACCCGGTAGTCGAGGTGGGGGCCTGTGGCGATGCCCGTCATGCCCACGCGGCCGATGACCTGGCCCTGCTTCACCCGCTTGCCAGGTCGGATACCCTTGGCGTACCGGGACAGGTGGCCGTAGTGCGTGATGATGCCCCCTGCGTGTTTGATGCGGATGGTCTTGCCGAAGCCGCCGTCCCACCCCACATGGATCACCGTGCCGGGCCCCACGGTGCGCACGGGCGTGTCCATGGGTGCGGCATAGTCGATGCCGTAGTGGGGCTGTTCGATGTTGGAGACGGGGTGGATCCGGGAGCTGGTGTATCCCGAGGAGATGTACCGGTAGGCCAGCGGCGCCTTGAGGAAGGGGCGATACCGGCTGTCTTTCCTGCTCTTGTTGTGGGCGATTCGTTTCTTGCCCTTGGAGCTGCCCTTTTTCGCACTGGAGATCGATTCCTTCTTGAGCGGTTTCGGGAAATCCCCGGTGATGCGGGTGTCGTCCCACGGCGCGTCGAGGGGGGTGATGAGGTGGCCCTCGGCCAGGAAATCATACGGGGTCAGGCCGGTGCGGGCGATATCCCACGGCAGGCCCGGCGAGTAGGACGCCACGAGCTTCATGGGGCTCCGGCAGGGGGTTGCCGGGGACGTTGCATGGTCTGCCCGGGGGTCCTGCAGGGTTGGTGTGCATTCCGCCTTGCTGCGGATGGTCCCCTGTGCGCCAGGGACCTCCGGCGTTGTGGCGGGGCCAGGCGATGGAACAGACCTGGCGAGAACCTTGGGCGTCCCCCTCCGGGGGTTGGGTGGCGCCGCTGCCTTCGGCGGGGCGCAGTCGATGACTCTGCCATTGTACAGGACCTTGCGTGTGCGCGCATTGACCTTGTAGTCCACCTCCTGAAGCCCCCTGCCGTCCGGCGTGAAGTACAGCTCCAGCCTGCCGCCCGGACGCATCTTGGAGAGCCGGTGGACCCGGTCGGCCTTCCTGGCGATGTACAGGGCGTCCTTCCGTGATATGCCCGATTTCCCCAGGATCCCTGAGAGGGTATCCCCGGGCCTGATGTGGTGCACCCTCAGGGTTGGCCGGGAAGGCTCTTCAGGCTGTTCCGGGATGGAAAGCCGTTCCCTGACCAGGCGGGAACCCGCCGTATGGGTGCTCGTCCCGGTGCTGCACGGGCCGCTGGACGGCAGGATGAGGAGCACCAGGAGAGCTGCCGTGGAGAATTGGATAAGGAACCGCACAAAGTACGGAGAACT
>CAZNGL010000173.1:0-5643 GCA_964572405.1 uncultured Bacteriovoracaceae bacterium | reverse complement strand
CGCTGAGGTACACCATCGGGCAGCGGAAAGGACTGGGCATAGGGCTCGGCAGGAGGGTCTACGTGCTGTCCGTGGATGCCCGGGCCAACACCATAACCGTGGGGGAGCGCAGGCACTGGCGGCATGGAGGATTTTCCATCGAACATCTGAACTTCATGAAGGTGGGATCCCTGCCCGGCCCCCTTTCGTCGAGGGTCAAGGTCAGATACCGCCAGGAGGCCGAGGATGCGGTGCTCCATCCCCACGGCGAGAACGGGGCGCGCGTGGAGTACGGGGGCATCTGCGCACCGGGCCAGCTCGCGGTGTTCTACGACGAGGACGATGCCGTACTGTGCGCGGGCACGATAGAAGGCCTTCTGGACAGGGAGCCGGAGAACTCAACGGAGGCAGGTCCTGCTTGACCGCCTGCCCACTGCCGGATATCCTGATCTTCAAGGAGGGGCGAGCGACATGGATCTTGCGTCATACAGAACCAGGCCCGTGCACACCCGGGACATAACGGTGGCGACCTACCCAGCCGGCCGGGACGCCGTCATGGTGGAAGGCAGACTCACGGACGAGCGGTGTTCCGGGATCTTCTCCATCACCACGGGCGAGAAGATCCCCCCCGGCATCGTGCACGAGATGGTGCTCCGTCTCCTGGTGGCAGGACCGCGCCTGGTCATCGAAGACCTCGAGGTGGAGCAGGTGCATCTGCCCAGGGACTTCTGCCGGGAGACCGCGGAGAGCCTCAGGCCGCTCGTCGGACAGAGCATATCGCCGGGATTCACCTCCTATGTGAAGATGACCTTCGGCGGACCCCGGGGCTGCACCCACCTGAACGCCCTGCTCATCGCCATGGCCCCGGCCGCGCTGCAGGGATTCTGGACCCACGTGGTGGGCAGGCCCGTATCGAGGACCGAGGCGTCCCGGTTCATGGACTCCCACCTGCTCATCGACTCGTGCCGGGTATGGCGACGGGGAGGGCCGCTGGACAAGGAGGTGAGGGCGATCCTGGCCGACGAAGGCAGCGACGGGATGCGGGGTGAGAAGGGGGAGGGATGATCACCATAGGCGGCAGGGCCCACAGCATGGAGGAGGTGCGTGAGGTCGTACGGCTCGGATACCCCTTTGCGGAGCTCTCCCTGGACGACCCCACAGCTGTTGCCGCACAGCTTCCGGAACTGCTCGACATGCAGCGCGCCACCGGCATGACCCTGCTGGCCCATTATCCCAACGAGGACAACCCCTTCGATGCGGCCGTGCTCAGGGAGCGGTTCCTCCCCCGGATCAGGGCGCTCATCGACCTGACTCAGAGACTGGGGATCCCGAAGGCCACCATGCACTTCTGGATGGACAGGCGGTGGGCTCCCGAGGGGCTCATCGGGAAGAAGGTCGAGATCCTCGGAGAAATAGTGACCCATGCCGCCGCAGCCGGCATCAACATCTGCGTAGAGAACCTGAGCGAGCGCTATGAGAGCTTCCGCACGGCCTTCGATGCCATCAGCGGGCTGAAGATGACCCTGGACATCGGCCATGCCCAACTCCTGGCCAGGGTGAACACATCGCACGGGTTCATCGAGCACTGCATGGACAGGATCGCACACGTGCACGTACACGACAACCACGGCGGCACGAGCGTGAAGGACGACCTCCACCTGCCCCTGGGGCAGGGGGTCGTGGACTATCCCGCCATCCTCGCCTCGCTCGTCAGGGCCGGCTATGATTCCACCATCACCATGGAGGTGAAGCCCGTCCATATGCCCCAGACCAGGGAGGCCCTCCTGCGCTGCATCGGCGCCGCCGCCCGGCTGCCGTGAAATCGGGAGCGGCGGCTTCCCTTGACTTGCAGGAAGCCCGGGGTTAAGGAGGGATGCATGGTATGCATGGCTCCACAATGGGTGATACGAGGGCACGTGGATGACCATGCACTTCCTACCCTGAACTTCACGCCGGCCTTCAGGTCCCTCATGCGGTGCCGGGGCATGCACGATCCGGTCGAGGTGATGGACTTCCTGACGCCGAACCTCGGCCAGCTGAGGGATCCCCGCTGCATGAAGGGCATGGAGCGGGCATGCTCCCGCATCGTGGAGGCCATCAACCAGAAGGAGAGCATCGGCGTCTTCACCGACTACGATGTGGACGGGGTCTGTTCCGCCGCCCTGATCCACCGGTTCCTGACGGGCGTCGGCTGTGATCCCCCGGCCGTGTTCATCCCGGACCGAACCAGCGACGGCTACGGCTTGAACGCGCGCGGCATCGACGAACTCCACGCCCGGGGCGTGAACCTCCTCATCACCGCCGACTGCGGAATCACTGCCCACCAGGAGGTGGATTACGCCAACTCCCTGGGCATGGATGTCATCGTCACCGACCACCACGAGGTGGATGGACCGGTCCCGGATGCGTATTCCGTCATCAACCCCAAGCAGTCCGACTGCCTGTTCTCCGGAGAGGACCTCTGCGGCACCGGCGTGGTGTACCACCTGATCATCGCGCTGCGCTCACTGCTCAGGGAACGGGGGATGATCAACCTGCCCAACCTCAAGGGCGAGCTCGATATCGTTGCCATGGCAACGGTGGCCGACGCCGTGGCCCTGTCGGGCCTGAACCGGATCCTCGTGAAGGAGGGGCTCTCGGTCCTGAACAGCTCCATGCGGGTGGGCCTTTCGGCCCTTTCCAGGGTGGCGGGCATCAAGAAGGAGCTCATGTCCCGCGACCTGGGGTACATCCTGGGGCCGAGGATCAATGCCGCCGGCAGGATCTCCGATGCCAGGAAGGCCTTCGATCTCCTTACCACCGAAGACCCGGGCCAGGCACAACGGCTTGCCCTCGAGCTCGACGGGCTGAACAGGAAGCGACAGATGCACGAGCAGAGGGTCCTGGAGATGGCGCTGGAACAGCTGAAGGACGCTCCGCCCATGGAGAACGTGACCGTGGTGTGGGGCAGGGACTGGCACATCGGGGTCCTGGGCATCGTGGCATCCCGCCTGGCGAACCTTCTGAACCGGCCGGCCTTGGTGATCTCGGTCATGGATGGCGTGGGGATCGGCTCGGGGAGGTCCATTCCGGGGATCGACCTCCACCGTGCCCTTTCCGGTGCCTCAGCGGTCCTGGCCGGCTTCGGCGGGCACAAGATGGCGGTGGGTCTGAGCGTTGCAGAGGACCAGATCACATTGCTGCCCGGCATCCTGAACGAGGCCGTCGCATCACAGATGGATGCGCGCCAGCATACCTTCGAGGTGGACCTCAGGATATCCCCGTACGACCTTTCGCCGGCCTTTCTGCAGGAACTGGAACTCCTGGCCCCCTACGGCGAGGGGAATCCTGAGCCGGTCTTTCTCATCCCCGCCATGGAGGTGGTGAGCAGAAAGGACTTCGATGACGGGCAGGCCAAGTTCATCCTCAAGCATTCCAACAGGGTCTTCCATACGCTCAGGAGCCCGGTGGCGGTTCATCTGGGGAATGCGTCAAAGTATCTTGACGTGGCCTTCACTCCCGTCAGGCTGCGCATCAACGGGTACAGCTACCTCTACCTTTCGGTGAAGGCGATGGCTATGTGCCGCTGAACCGCTCGGCAAGCGCCTTCTGGTTTTCCAGATGGTACTTTATCTGCCCGGGAACGATGTCCCTGAACACCCTGGGCTGGCCGAAGATCGCCAGTGCCAGCACGCATGCCGCAAGAATCACGTATACCGATGCCTTCTTGACCTTGGCGAGGAACTGCTTGCGTGCGACGGTGGTATCCCTGATATCCTTTGCGCCTTCGGGGAATACCTCCACGATTCCGGCGTCGATGAGCCTGACGATGGAACTCAGGGCCTCGAAGGGGGGCTCCAGGGACTCCCGGACGATCCGCTCCACGGTGCGTTTCTCGTCGATGAGGTCGTAGATGTGCAGGTCCACGTCCGTGAGATCGTGGTGGCGGACGATATCCTCGGTGATGGGGATGATGGTCACCGGGCAGTAATCCACAGGGGGGATCTTCTGCTTGATGACGGGCCACTCGTCGATGATGCGCAGCGTGTCGAGGATGGCGCCCTCGGTGGGGATGTGGCAGCTGAGCATGCTCTGGCCCTCGGTGTTCCAGTCCTCGAACTTGTACCCGCCCTCCTTCCACTGGAAGACCTCGAGCAGCGTCTGCTTGATCACGACGTTGCTTGCCCGGTCCAGGAAGATCTTCTTCAGCTGGCCCTTGGAGACCAGGATCTCGTGCCAGTTGTGGCCGTTCTTCTTCTCGTTCTCGAAGGCCGCCTTGAGTTCCCTCTCGTTGATGCAGCCCGCCTTCAGGAGCACGTCGGCCCTTGGATCCCGCTCCCACTTGTCCGAGGTGATGCCCACGATGATGCCGTTCTCAAAGGTGATGGTGATGTTGGTCGTGGGTGATGACAGGACAAGGGCACCGGTCTTCATCTGCTGGGAGATGAGCTGGAAGATCTCCGTAACCCCGAATCCCTTGAGTGTGCCGAGCAGCGCCATGGGATCACCCGAACCTGACCGGGGGCATCTTGTATGCCCTCAGGATGAGCAGGCCCAGGCTGATGATCCCTGCGGCCCGCACTATGACTGTGATGTTCATCGACTGAACCGGCATGAACGAGGTGATGAAGTGGCCGCCCGTGACGATGGCCACCACCGAGGCGCTCAGCACGGTCATGCGGGTCAGTGCCATGCCGGTCCTGTTGGTGAGGAAGGATCCGAGTCCGGGCAGCGACATCTCGAGGCGGAGCAGCTTCTTATAGCTGAAGGTCTTGTACTTCTTGATCTCCTCGGTCTTGTGATGCATGATGCTGTTGACCTGCTTCTTGGCCTTGGTATCGATCCATGAGCACTGGAGGCACATGGGATTCCCCGTCTGGGTATGGGCACCCGAGTAGTACAGCTTTCCGCAGCGGCTGCACTTCTTGGTGAACTTCTCGTCCGGGATGTAGCTCAGCAGGATGAACGCCACGATGCATCCGATGCCCATGAACAGGGACATCTTCCTCGGCACCAGCCCGAAGGCGAAGGACCACAGGGCATCGGCTGTGGACCGGAAATCTTCCGACGGCCGCATCTGGCGGGAGAGCTGGCGGCCCAGCGGCATGGATTCGAAAATGTAGCGCGTCTTGCCCAGGGAGTTTTCCATGTCCAGGAGATGCCGCACCCCCTCCGCGTCGATCCCGCTCGCCGCCGCGATGGCCTTTTCCGCCTCGTAGAAGTTATAGGTGCTCTGGTAGAGCCTGCTCACGTTATAGTGGTAGACCATGTTGCCCGGCGCGAGGGTGATGGCGGTCTGGAACGCCTTGAGCGCATCCCTGGTCTTCCCGGATGCAAGCAGGGCTATGGCCAGGTGGTTGTAGTAGCGGGCGTTGTCCGGTTCCACGTCGATGCCTTTGTTGAGGAGCCGGATGGCCTCGAGGTGATTCCCCCTGCTGATGTGGGAGATGGCCAGGGCGTTCATGGGCTCCGCGTCCGCTGGATGATGGTCGATCCACGAGGAGATGACCTGGATGTCATCGGTCTTTTCCAGTTTGCGTTCCATCATGAAGATCTGCCGGTTGAGCTGGTTTTCCGTGTAGGTGAGGAATCCCGTACCGATATGGGCGATCCATCCTGAGATGAGGACAAGGAAGACGAAGAAGTACGTGATCAGCTTTTCAGAGGGGATCAGGTACCCCCAGA
>CAZNGL010000172.1:0-5646 GCA_964572405.1 uncultured Bacteriovoracaceae bacterium | reverse complement strand
AAGTGGACTACTTTTAAATTCCCATTTCTGGCCTGGTTTATCATGCCCATTTACAGTTCTCGTTATATGCCAGAATGATTACCAAGATAATTAAAGAAACATAGCACCATAGGCCTTCCCCCTGTGGTGTTTCGTAAGACCAGCATCCAATAATGATTGACGGTTATTGGAAACTATGCAAATCATTTACACCACCATGACTACAAGAATGCCAAAGGTCAATGTCTTCATTGCATCGTATAACCGTAAGCATTTATTGCCCCTTTCAATAGACAGTATATTGAATCAAACATATCCTCATTATCATTTATATATCATTGATGACCATTCAGAAGATGGAGCTGATGAGGTTGCCAATTCATATGCTGTAAAATATCCAAACAAGATTACGGTATTTTGCAAAGATCGTAATATGGGTCTTTGTGACTCAGTGAACAGAATACTTGCAATATTCAGAGAAAATAGCGGAGAGTATTTTGCATTTTCTTCAAATGATGACATTTGGTTCCCCAGAAAACTCGAACTACAGATGCAATGCTTTGATAATGATAATGAATTAGGGATGGTCTTTTCTGAAGCTATGATTATAGACAATGAAGGCAAATTAACAGGGAAGAGATTTTCAGATTTATACGCACATTATCAGGGAGGAGATGTTGCAAAACAGATATTCATAAAAGGTAACTTTATATGTGGCCCTTCAGTAGTATTCAGTTATAATGCTTTATCCTGTTTAGAGTGGAAGGTACCTGATTATGTCGGGTCATCAACAGATATGTATATGGAGTTGATGGTATCTTTACATTTCAATGTAAAATATTACGAGCATCCATTATTGTATTATAGGATCAGCAGCGATGGAATAACCTCGACAAGACGTAGAACAAACATCCGTGAGATGTGTGATATTATTCTAAACTCGCATGATAATAATCAGTTGGTGAGGAAAAAGATTAGTCCTAAAGAGGCACGATATAAATTAATAAAGTGTACAGTATTTATGATATTAGACAACCTCAAGCAAGGAAAAATCAAGGATACTTCTTCTTATGTTAACAAGTTATTACATTCACTACTAAGGCTGGGTTAATGAGGCTTCTATCGGTTCATTAATTATCGATGCCGAATTTGCGATCCATAGTAAATATATAATCCCTGAAAAAATAGATCATTGTTATGAGATATAGTAAATAGTTCAGAGCATATGCATAGGTGACGCCCACCAGTCCGAACCTGTTCAGGAACAGTATGGAGAAGATCACGAAACTCGAAATAAAACATAGTTCCGTGATCACGTAGAGCTTGGTCATTGCCTTTGCCACCATGAGGAACGAGAGCAGCCAGCTCGCGATCTTGAGCACATCGCCTGTCAGCTGGAAGGTGAACAGGTCCGCCATGGGCATGAACTCCCTGGTGAACAGGATGATGACGATTAATTCCCTGAAAAGGTAGATCATGATAGCCAGGGCAAGGACCACCGGCAGCAGGATCTTGTAGCCGGAGAAGATCTCTTTTCTCAACTCTTCCTTCCCCAGGAGTTCTGACAGCCTCGGCAGGTAGTACACGCTCAGGGAAGTGGTCACCACGAGGAGATATACCTCGGATATCTTCCAGACGCCCTGCCAGTAGCCCGCGGCATCTATGGAGATGTGCTCTGTAATGTAATTTCTGATGATTATCTGTGCTGTGGGGACCGTGGCGGTCGAAACCAGGGCCATGAGTGAGAATTTGCTCAGATTCAGAAGACTTGCCCGATCAAAGCCCTTGGTGAAGTTGGAGAGTTTAAACCATTCGCTCCTGGTGATGAAGAAGATCGTCACGAAGAAGATGAGGGTCTGTGATACCACGATGGCCAGGAGGGACCCATAGAGTTTGAATAGGCAGACAAGGATCGAGGTGATGATAAGCCCGATGATGCTCGCAGTGATGTTCAGGGCCACAAACTTCCTGATCTCCTTGTACCCGTTGAGGATCGAGACCAGCGAGCTGTTTATGGAAAAGATCACCAGCGTGATGCCGAAAATGATAAAGATGCTGGTGTATTCAGTGCCTTTCAGGAGGTGCAGCGCCAGGCTTCTGTGGAAAGCTAGGATGAAGATCGTGAGGACCAGCGAGCACAGGAGACTCATGGCGAGAGAGGTGCTCAGGATCTTCGCCCTTTTCTCGGGGTCCTCCCGGTATTCGGCCACATATTTGACGATGCCGCTGTTGGTTCCGCCATTGGAGAACCCCAGGACGATGGACACGAAATTCACGAACTGGCCGGTCAGGGCGAGGCCGGAGGGGCCTATGTACAGTGCGATGACCTTGTTGATTACGAACGCCGACGCGATTTTTACAGCAGTGGACAGGGAGGTGAGGATGGATGTCTTGATGAGGTCCATGGATTACCGGGGACTGCAGAAGTCCCTGACGGCATGCACGACATGACTCGCCGTGCCGATTTCGAGGTGGGGGCCGATGGGAAGGCTCAGGGCCTCCCTTGACGCCCTTTCAGAGACCGGGAATGACCCTTCAGGCAGCTTCAGGCTGGAATAGGCCCCTTGGAGGTGAGGCGGGGTGGGGTAGTGGATCAATGTCTCGATGCCCGATGCGGCCAGATGCTGCTGCAGGAGGTCGCGTTTTGCACAGCGGACCACATACTGGTGCCACACCGGTTCAGACCGGGGGGCGACAGGGGGCGTCCGGATGCCGGTCCCTTCGAGGGACCTGGTGTAGAGGCCCGCAATGGCGTTCCGGCGATCGTTCCACTCATCGAGCTTGCGGAGCCTGACGCGGAGGAACGCGGCCTGCAGTTCGTCCAGACGGGTATTGTATCCCTGGTGTTCATGGCGGTACTTCATCTGGGACCCGTAGTTCCTCAGTGACCGCACCCTCTGGGCCAATGTATCGCTGTCCGTGGTTACGGCACCCCCGTCGCCGAAGGCCCCGAGGTTCTTTGCAGGGTAGAAGCTGAACCCTGCTGCATCACCGAGGCTCCCTGCGCGCCTTCCCTTGTATCGTGCCCCATGGGCCTGGGCGGCGTCCTCGATGACGTGAAGCCCATGCTGCCTTGCACCATCATGGATAGCGTCCATGTCTGCGCACTGGCCGTAGAGGTGGACAGGCATGATGGCCCTCGTCCTGTCCGTTATTGCTTTCTCGATGTGCTTTGGGCTGATGTTCAGGGTTTCTTCGTCTATATCCACCGGGACAGGGACGGCGCCGGCGTAGGTCACGGCGAGCCATGTGGCGATGAAGGTGTGGGCCGGTACGATGACCTCGTCCCCGAAGCCTATGTCGAGGGCACGCAGGATCAGGTGGAGGGCGTCCAGGCCGTTTCCCACCCCGATGCAGTGCCTGACGCCGCAGTATGCGGCGAATTCCTTCTCGAACGTCTCCAGCTCGGGGCCGAGGATGAAATACCCTGAGGACATGACTCGTCGATAGGCCGATTCGAGTTCGTCCCTCAGTTCGTGGTATGCGGCGCCAAGGTCCAGGAAGGGGACTCTGACCGTCATGCGCCACCCTTCACGGCACGGACGAATGCCTCGTAATCGCGAAAATAGTCCGATTCGTCGTAGGGCAGTGACGCGAGGACGAGGCAGATGCCGCCCGAAGAGAAGTTTTCGATCTCCCTCCAGATCATGGTGGGGATGTAGAGACCGTAGTACGCGCGATCCAGGTGAACGGTCTTCCTTCGATGCCCGTCGTCGAGGACCACGTCGAAGGCACCCATGACGGCTACGATGAGCTGCTGGAGCTCCTTGTGGGCATGGCCGCCCCTGTTTGATCCACCCGGGACGTCATAGAGGTAGTATACACGTCTGATATTGAAGGGAACATCTACCCCCGAATGAATAGGGGTTAAGTTGCCCTGCCTGTTATGGACAGTGGGTAACTGAAGGATCGTGCAGTCGTCTATGGTTGACATTTATCGTTCCTTCTGGCCGCATCGATGAATATATCATAATCTCGAATATAGTCGTCAGCTGAGTAAGGGAGGGAAGCCAGTATCAGGCACACTGAGTTTGTGGCGAAGTTCTCAAGGTGCCGCCATATCATGCTGGGAACATAGAGGCCGAAATAAGAGCGGTTGAGGGAGATGATCCTGCGATTTTTCCCATCGTCGAGAACCACATCGAAACTGCCTGATAAGGCGACAATGAATTCCTGGAGTTCCCGGAATGCGTGACCGCCACGGACCTCACCACCGGGGACATCATAGATCCAGTATGTCCGCTGAATAACGAAAGGTATGGGGCGACCCGGCTCTATGAAGCTCAGGTTTCCACGATCATCCTTGATTTTCGGAAGCGGAATAGTTCTGCAATCATGGATTGTATTCATTATCGGACCTTTCCTGTCTCTCTGGCAGGAATACCCATCACTATTGTATCCGGTGCCACATCTTTCGTCACGACGCATCCTGATCCGACAATTGCCCCTTTCCCGATAGTGGTACCGGGAAGTAAAGTTGCCCCAGCACCTATCATTGCCCCATCATCTATAATCGGACCCTTTATTAACTTGTCATTGTATTCACCTGAGCCAAGAGCATTATCATTTGTTGTTCCCACGAGAACGCTTATAAATACATCATCTCCAATTCTACATTTACCTGTGATATGGGTCATGTCCATAATTTTTGTTCTATTCCCAATCGTGGTGTCATAATTAATCGTTACATAACGACTTATAATACAATATGAACCTACCCGGCATTGCTCCCGGATTGATGCGCCGTCTCCAAGCAGGGTATGCTCACCGATCTCCACACCATAAAATATTACTGCATTTGGTCCGATGGATGTGTCCATGCCGATGGCTACACGTTTTTCAAATACTGGTTGTCTTGCCAGGGCACCTGCGCCTTTGGGTTCCTTGCCAACATATACGCCAGGAAACACTTCTACACGGTCGCCAAGAGTGACGCCGGAGTTAATGACCACATGGGGGTGGATGACGACATTCTCGCCAATATGGGCGCCCTGCCGTAGTATAACTGACTCTGCAATAGAAGTGTTCTTGCCTATGGTGACATCCCGTTCGATAACCGAGAAATGTCCAATAGTCACCCCTGCAGCGAGGCAGGAATTCGGATCGATCACAGCCATAGTGCTTATCTTAGAATCGCACATGCTATCTCCGTCCAATATTCATATGTAAATAGGCCGTTATTCACCGGGCGGTTTTGATTTTCGTGTTTTCAGAGTAAGCCAGTAATGAAGAGAAGTTTCATATGCGTGGTCTCCCTGGGGAGCCGACAGTTTGTTGTGCATACTGGCGTTGGTCATGTTATTTCCGCGTTCGATGACATCAGTTCATATCCCGACCTTGATGGTACTCCTATGCCTGTGCAGGGACAAGCATGTACCCCAGCCTGGCCGCCTGTTTATGAAGACTGTACACCCGTGCCTTGTTGTTGAGCTGAATCAGGTAGGCTTCACCAAGTTCTTGATACGGCCTGTCGAACTTGAGGACATGGAACACCGCCTTGAGGATGCGGTGCGCAACAGCAACGATGGCCTTCTTCGCCCCCTTGCGCGCCCTGAGGCTGTAGTACTTCTCCCGGTAATACGAACCCTTCTTCCTGACCGCACCCCAGGCGACCTCGGTCATGATGGTCTTGACATGCCCGCTCTTGACCGGGCTTCGTCCGCTGTG
>CAZNGL010000171.1:0-5669 GCA_964572405.1 uncultured Bacteriovoracaceae bacterium | reverse complement strand
TGCTGATGCTCGCGAGGAACCCGAGCCCGTGGGAGAGGTGCATGGTCTGCCTGGCACGCGCATTGGCGAGCCTGGCGTCTATGTTCACCAGCATGGCCTGGCTCATGGCACCTCCCTTTCCGGTGAGCCTGGCCGCCTCGTCCATGCCCTCCTCGAAGAGGTGGGCCACCGGGCATTCGCCCGCCTTTTCCACCGCCTCCTTGAGCTTGGACATGCTCATCGCCCTGGCTGCAGCCTCCAGGACCGCCCACGCCCGGGAGCGGGCCCGGGAGAGCATGGTCCACTTCTGGATGATGATGCCCCAGGAGAAGATGGAGAAGATGAACAGCACGAGCATCACCAGCTTGACCACGGGATCGGCGTCCACGATCATGGCCCCGATGTTCCCCCTGAAGTTGGCGCTTGCTGCATATGCGGCCTGTGTGAGTCCCGGCATTCAGAACCTCCTTCTAGCGATACGTTCGTCTGTCGTTCTCGGTGGACCCCTACCCTACCTCGCCTTGCCCGGGTCCTTGGGCAGGGTGATGACGAAGGTCGTTCCCCCGGGGTTGGACACGAAGGTGATGTTCCCCGAGTGCATCTTGACGATCCGGTACGAGATGGAGAGCCCCAGACCGATCCCCTTGGGCTTGGTGGTGAAGAAGGGATCGAAGATCCTGCCCTTCACGTGGTCCGGGATGCCCTTGCCCGTATCAGAGATCTGGATCTCCATGCTTTCGCCCCGCTCGGTGAGGTGGATCTCCAGCCTGCCGCCGAACTCCATGGCCTGGATGGCGTTGATGAGCACATTCATGAGGACCTGCTGGATCATGTGCGGGTCGGCCTTGCTCACCACCTTGCGCGGGGGATGGAACTCGATGATCTGCACATGGTTCTCCCGGGCCGTGTCCCTGACCATGTACACCGCGTTCTCCACGATCTTGGAGAGCTCGCAGGGTATGATGGAGAGCTCCCCGGGCCTGGCGAAGTCGAAGAATCCCATGAGCAGCCTGTTCAGCCGGTCGATCTCGATGATGATGCGGGACACGTAGTCCCTGCGGTGATCACCCGGCTCCAGCTCCGCGTTCAGGGCCTGGGCGGTGGTCTTGATGCCTGCGAGGGGGTTGCGGATCTCATGGGCGATGCCCGAGGTGAGCTCGCCCACGCTGGCGAGCTTGTCCATCTTGAGGATCTCGTTCTGGAGCTGGTGGATCTCGGTGATGTCGGACAGGAACACCACGCTGCGGCCGTTTGCCAGGGGGTGCCGGCTCAGGCGTATGGTCAGCCGCTCGCTGCCCCTGGTACGCACCATGGTCTCCTTCCTGGACGAATCGCGGTCCATGAGGCCGTCCACGTTGATCTCCTTCAGGTTCGGCTCGTCCATCCCGAGGTACTCGAGAGCGGCCCTGTTGGCAAAGACCACCGAGCCGCTTTCATCTGCCAGCATGACGCCCGTGGGCAGCATGGCGAGGATCTCCCTGAGGACCTCCATATCCATGGACCCGTTATATAGCCAATGCATGGGAAAACATCCAGCAGATTTTCATAATTACGTGACACTTTTTTCCATATTTTCATGTTCGTTTAATCTTATGAAATTTCGAGATAAAATAATACTATGCAGGCATAACTTCATGTTGACTTTACCCTGGCATTCATCTATATGGCATAAAGTGACATTTTGTGTCAACCCAGTGGGGGGAAGCGGTGCTGAAGGGCCATTACGTTAACACCATCAACGAGAAGGGGAGGCTGAGCATCCCGTCCAGGTTCAGGGATGTCCTGAGCGAATGGGGCGCCTCCGTCCTCATCGTGACCAAGAGCATCGATCCCTGCCTGTGGGTCTTCGCCCCGGACGACTGGGAAAAGATGGAAAACCTGGCCAGGGGCCTTTCCATGGTGAAGAAGGAAGACATCGTGTTCAAGCGCCATGTCGTGGGCTCGGCAGAGGAGTGCCCCATCGATGCGCAGGGCAGGATCCTCATCCCCTCGAGCCTGCGTGAATATGCGGGCCTGAGGAAGAAGTGCCTGCTGGTCGGTCTCATCGATCGCATGGAGATCTGGGACCATGACACGTATACCAAGAACATGGAGGAGGCGCTCGTAGACTCCGAGAAGTTGCGCGAGGGGCTTGCCAAGATCGGCGTGTAGGACCATGGAGCATGTCCCCGTACTTCTCAAGGAGGTCCTGTCGGTGATGCAGCCGAAAGACGGCGGACGATACTTCGATGGCACCCTCGGCGACGGGGGGCATGCCACGGCCGTCCTCGAGGCATGCGCTCCCTCGGGCGAGCTCGCAGGCTGCGACCTCGACCGCGATGCCGTGGCGCGGGTGTCCCGCGCCATGGAGCCCATGGGCGGCCGCGCCCACCTCTTCACCGCCAACTACTCGGACATCGACCGCATCTGCTCCGGACTCGGGTGGGAAAGGCTCGACGGCGTGCTGGTGGACCTCGGCATGTCCTCCATCGAACTCGACGATGCCGCCAGGGGATTCTCCTTCCTCGCCGACGGCCCCCTGGACATGCGCTACGACCGCGGCCAGGCCCTACGCGCATACGACGTGGTGAACACCTACGGCCTCGAAGAGCTTGCAGGGATCATCCGCACCTACGGCGAGGAACGCTTCGCCCGCAGGATCGCCCGGCGCATCGTGGAATCACGCCCCGTGGAAGGAACCGCCGGGCTCGCCGAGATCGTGGCGCGGGCCATCCCCAGGAGGTTCTGGCCCGAGCGGATCCACCCGGCCACCCGCACCTTCCAGGCCATCCGCATGGAGGTCAACGCGGAGCTCGACAACCTCCGGACATTCCTGCCCAAGGCAGCCTCCCTCCTGACCGAGGGCGGGGTGCTCGCGGTCATCTCCTTCCACTCGCTGGAGGACCGCATCGTGAAACGATTCTTCGCAGGCCCCTCGGCCGCCCTCCTATACCGCCGCGGGCTTCCTTTGCAGCGGGAAGCCCCGGCGGAGCATCTCGAGCGCATCACGAGGAAGCCCCTCGTGGCGTCCGAGGAGGAGATCAGGTCGAACCCGCGAGCCCGGAGCGCGCGCCTGCGAGCCGCCCGGAGGCTCGCATGAGGAGGTTCGACCCCGCACAGGTCTTCCCCGCCTGCATGATCCTGCTCATGGTGCTGACCGTCTGGGCCATGTTCCATGTCTGGACCCGGCACATGGTCACGGAGCTGGGATACGCGCTCTCCGATGAACAGACCCTCAAGGAACAGCTCGCCAGCGAGAACAAGGCCCTGCGCATCGAGATCTCCACGCTGAAGAGCTCGAAACGGCTCGAGCTCATCGCCCAGGAGCAGCTGGGGCTGCGTGCGGCCAAACCGGAACAGGTCGTGTACCTATGGCTGGACGAATAAGGCTCATCCAGTACATCCTGCTGGGCATGCTCGGCGTCGTCTCGGCGCGGGCTTTCGAGTTCCAGATCGTCAATCCCGGCGAGATCATCGACAGGGCGCACAAGCGGTTCGATCATGCCGTGGAGCTGAGCCCCCACCGCGGGACCATCTTCGACAGGAGCGGAGAACCGCTGGCCATCAGCCTCGAGGTGAAGTCCATCGCCGCCAATCCCAGGATCATCGAGAACCGTCATCAGGCCGCCCGGCAGCTCGCGATGGCCCTGGACCTCGACCGCCGCTCGTTGGAGAAGAAACTCGGGGAGAAGCGGTACTTCGTCTGGATCAAGCGCCATGTCACACCCGACGAGGCGGCACGGGTGAAGGCGCTCAAGATACCCGGCATCGGATTCTACGACGAGGCGAAGCGGTTCTACCCCGAGAGCGAGTCGCTGGCCAACCTCATCGGCTTCGTGGGCGTAGACGGCAAGGGCCTCGAGGGCCTGGAGCTCCAGTACGACCCGCTCCTCAAGGGCAAGGAGCGCAAGGTCGGGGTCCACCGGGACGGCATGGGCAGGACGATCTACGCACGGGGGCTGCAGCCGGACACCGTCAACGACGGCAACACGCTCTGGCTCACCATCGACAGGCGTGTCCAGTACATCGCGTTCCAGGAGCTCAAGAACGCCGTGACGACCCACAAGGCAGAGTCCGGCTTCGTCATCATCACGAACCCCTCCACCGGCGAGATCCTCGCCATGGCGTCGTACCCCAGCTTCGATCCCAACAAGGGCAGCTACCGGCACCTGGCGGGACACGCCAACATGGCCGTCACCCAGCCCTTCGAGCCGGGTTCCGTGATCAAGCCCCTGTGGGTTGCCTGGGGCCTGGAAAAGAAGGCGTTCACCATATCCAAGAGCATCTACTGCGAGAACGGCGCCTACACCTTCCACCGGGTGACCATCCATGACCACGACAAAAAGCACGGCTGGCTCCCGGTGACCGACATCATCAAGTACAGCAGCAACATCGGCATGGCCAAGCTCATGGAACCGGTGAGGCCCGGCGACATGCACGCCTGCCTGGCCGCCTTCAACCTCCTGGAGCCCACGGGCATCGACTTCCCCGGAGAGCCGGCTGGCATGACCAGATCGCCGGGCTCATGGACCAGCGTGGACAAGGCAGCCATCTCCTTCGGCCAGGGCCTTGCCGTCACCGGCATCCAGTTCATCACGGCGTTCAACGCCATGATCAACGGCGGCATGGTCATGAAGCCCTATCTCGTGGGCCGCATCGCCGACGCCAAGAACGCGGAGGTGGACGAGACCAAGCCCACCATCCTGCGCAGGGTCCTGTCCAAGGAGACCTCGGACCAGATCGTGGCGGTCATGAAAACGGTCACCGTGAAGGGGGGGACCGGCGAGGCGGCCTCCCTGCCCTCCTTCCAGATCTTCGGCAAGACCGGCACCGCCCAGAAGATCGACCACCTCACCGGGACGTACGCGGACGGGGACTATATCTCCTCCTTCGCCGGGGGGGTCATCGACGCCACGGGCAGGACCAGGATGACCATGCTCGTGTGCCTCAACGAACCCCGCACCTATTACTATGCCAGTATTGTCGCTTGCCCTTTGTTCAAACAAATTGTATCCCAGTGCGCGACCATCATGGACCTGAGCCCGAACATCACGATCGCCAGGATGGAGGACGTCCGATGACGGCATCCTCCCTGGCACGCATCATCACCGGCGCAGCCCTGAACGGGCCGGACAGGACCGTCCATTCCCTGTCGGCGGTCTCGCAGCGCATCCGGCGGGGCGATACCTTCATAGCGCTGAAGGGCAGCGTCACGGACGGCCATGCATACATCCCGGACGCCCTGCAAAGGGGGGCGTCCATCGTCATCTGCAATGCAGGTCACACCGTGAAAACAGCAGAGGCAACGGTCCTTGCCGTCCCTGACACCAGGGCCGCCCTGCCCGTGATCCTGAACGCCCTGTTCCCCAGGGCCCGGGAAGTGGACTTGGTGGGGATCACCGGGACCAACGGGAAGACCACCACCACCTACCTCGCCGAGTCCATCCTGGCAAAGGCCGGCAGGTCCTGCGGGGTCATCGGCACCATCGACACCCGCTACGCAGGCATCCGGACCGCCTCGTCGCTCACCACCCCCGGACCGGTGGACCTCTTCGAACTGCTTCACGACATGCGCGCAAACGGCACCCAGGCCTGCATCATGGAGGTGAGTTCCCACGCCCTGGACCAGGACCGCGTGGCGGGCCTCACCTTCCGTTACGGCCTGTTCACGAACCTCAGCCAGGACCACCTGGACTACCACCGGGACATGG
>CAZNGL010000170.1:0-5699 GCA_964572405.1 uncultured Bacteriovoracaceae bacterium | reverse complement strand
CCGCCGTGGCCGTGCTCATCATCGCCTGCCCCTGCGCCCTGGGGCTCGCCACCCCTATGTCCATCCTGGTGGCAACGGGCATGGGTGCACGCATGGGCGTGCTCTTCAAGGACGCCGAGGCCATCGAGTCCCTGGGCCGGGTGGATACCCTGGTGGTGGACAAGACCGGGACCCTGACCATGGGCAGGCCCACCCTCAGCGCCGTCATCCCGTCCGGAGAGATCAGCGGGGACCGGCTCCTCCACCTGGCGGCAAGCCTGGGGCAGGGAAGCGAGCACCCGCTGTCGGCATCCATCGTCCAGGCCGCCCGGGACCGTGGGCTCGAACCCTCCCCGCACACGGAGTTCGCCTCGCACACGGGCAGGGGCATCACCGGCATGGTGGAGGGCAGGAGGGTGGCGCTCGGAAACGACCGGCTCATGCAGGACCTCGGCATCGAGCCGGGATGGCTCCAGCCCCAGGCGGAGCAGCTCGCGGGACAGGGGGCCACGGTCATGTACATCGCCGTGGACGGGGCCGCCCGGGGCGTGATCGCGGTGGCCGACGCCGTCAAGGAGACCTCCGCTCCGGCGGTGCGCCTGCTCAGAAAGGACGGCCTGCACCTGGTCATGCTCACCGGCGACCGGGAGGCCGCGGCAAAGGTCATAGCGGAAAGCCTCGGCATCCGGGATGTGATGGCCCAGATGCTGCCCGCGGAGAAGGCCCAGGCCGTCAAACAGCTCCAGGCACAGGGACGCAGGGTCGCCATGGCCGGCGACGGCATCAACGACGCCCCGGCGCTGGCCCAGGCCGACGTGGGCATCGCCATGGGCACCGGCACGGACATCGCCATCCAGAGCGCCCAGGTCACCCTCATCAAGGGAGACCTGCGGGCCATCGCCAGGGCCCGGCTCCTGAGCAGGGCAACCATGCGCAACATCCGGCAGAACCTGTTCTTCGCCTTCTTCTACAACATACTGTGCATCCCCGTTGCGGCCGGCGTCCTCTACCCGGTCTTCGGGATCGTCCTGTCCCCCATGATCGCTGCGGCGGCCATGAGCTTCAGCTCCGTGTCCGTCATCGCCAACGCCATGAGACTGCGCAGGGTGAGGGTCTGAGGGTGCGCCCGCCGGGCAGTGGAAAAGCTTGTATGCCCGGGCGCGGGGGCTTATAATCGAACGAGCACCCTCTACCACCGCTATATCCGCGTGAGAGGCACGACCGTTGAGCGAAGAGAACGCCCGTACCATACGCATGCGCAGACTGCGGGAGGCCGCCCCGTCTCTTGCCACAGGGCTCCTCATCCTGTGGGCGGGCCTGTTCCTGTGGGAGACCTTCGATGTCATGGGATTCCTTCTCCCCGCAGGCATAGCCCGCTCGCCTGTGGTGCGTGCCGCCATCCACGGCCTGTTCGTGTGCGCCCTTGCCGGCCCGTCATTCTACCTCGCCGGACGCATCCTGAGGAAAAACCCTCTGCAGATCACGGTGAAGGATGCCTATTCCCAGGCCTTCCTCAAGACCTCGCCGTCCTTCTTCGTGGCCATCGACAAAGAGGGCCGCACCCTCATGATGAACGATGCCATGTCAGATGCCCTGGGCTATGACAGGGAGGAGATCATGGGGCTGGACTACCTTACGGCCTTCGTGCCGGAGCACGAGAGGGAGGGGGTGTCCCGCGTGTTCCGATCCATCATGGCAGGAGGAGGCCCCATGGTGACCGAGAACCATGTGGTGGCCAGGGACGGTTCCCGTCGGCTGGTGCAATGGCACGGCAGGGCCTTTTACAAGAAGGGAGGGGAGCTCGACTTCTTCATCGGCGCCGGCATCGACGTCACCGAGCGGAGAAAGGCCGAGGACGACCTGGCGGCAAGCGAACGGCGTTATCGCCTGTACGCGGAGAACATGCGGGACGTGCTGTGGGTCCTGGACAACGACCTTCGCTACGTCTACATCAGCCCATCGGTGGAACAGCTCAGGGGGTTCACGGTCCAGGAGGCCATGAGCCTGCCCATGGACAGGGTGTTCACCCCTGAATCCCACCGGAAGCTCCTCAAGGTCATCAGCGAGATCAAGGCCCTCATGGCCCGGGGCCAGAGCTTCGAACCTCGCGCCTCCCTCACCCTGGAGCTGGAGCAGTACTGCAAGGACGGGACCGTGCGCTGGTCCGAGGTGATCGCCAGCCTCCTCCGCGACGACAAGGGCGCCCACGTGGGATACCTGGGCATCACCCGCGACATCACGGAGAGGAAGCGGGCCCAGGAATCGCTGCGCCTCAGCGAGGAGCGCTACCGCGCCATCTTCGAGACCACGGGGAACGCCACGGTCATCCTGAGGGAGGACACCGTCATATCGCTGGCCAACAGCGAATTCGAGAAGCTCTCGGGCCACCCCAAGCAGGACGTGGAGGGGAAGAGGTCGTGGACCGAGTTCATCGCCGGCGAGGACAAGGTCCGGCTGCTCGGATACCACCACTCCCGCGGCATCGACCCCGCGGCCGCGCCGCGGAACTTCGAGTTCCGCTTCATCACCCGCTGGGGCCGCATCAAGGACGTGTCCGCCACCGCCACCATCATCCCGGGAACCACCATGAGCGTGGTGTCCATGGTGGACATCACGGAGCAGAAGCTCTCGGAGGAACGCCTTCGCCTGTCCCGTGAGCAGCTCCGGCAGCTCCACATCCACACCCAGGACCTGCGCGAACAGGAGCGGGCACGCGTGGCCCGGGAGATCCACGATGAACTGGGGCAGGTGCTCACGGCCCTCAAGATGGACCTCTCCTACCTGGTGCGCAGGCTCCCCGAAGACCAGACCAAGCTCCAGGCAAAGGCGTCCTCCATGATCAGGTCCATAGATACCAGCATCGAGGCGGTGCGCAGGATCATCATGGACCTGAGACCCGGGCTCCTGGACCACCTGGGGCTCGTGCCGGCCATCGAGTGGCAGACAGGCGAGTTCCAGAAGCGCACGGGCATCAGGGGCATCCTGAGCTTCACCCCCCAGGAGATCGTGCTGGAGCGCGAGGTCTCCACCACCGTGTTCCGTATCTTCCAGGAGGCGCTCACCAACATCGCCCGCCACGCACAGGCAACCGCCGTGGACATCTCGCTCACCGACGAGGAGGGACTGCTGACGCTGCGCATCCATGACAACGGTGTTGGCATCACGAAAAATCAGATTGATAATCCCAGATCCTTTGGGCTATTGGGTATGAGGGAACGGGCCCTGTCCTGCAACGGGTCCTTCGAGATATTCACCGAAGCCGGGGGCGGTACCACGGTCATCGTGACCATACCGCGCCCTGACGTGGGGAAGATCCATGATACGGGTACTGGTGGCGGATGACCATCCCATCGTGCGCGAGGGGGTTAAGCAGATCCTCTCCGAGACGAGCGACATCGTGGTGGCCCAGGAGGCGTCCACGGGCCAGGAAGCCATCGAGGCCGTCTGGAAGAACGAGTACGACGTGGTGCTCCTGGATATCTCCATGCCCGGCCGCGACGGCCTGGAGACCCTGCGGGAGCTCAAGGCCATCCGCCCCAAGACGCCGGTCCTCATTCTGAGCATCTACCCGGAGGAGCACTACGCCGTACGGGTCTTGCGCGGGGGAGCTGCGGGGTACGTGGCCAAGGCGGGCGCGCCCGACGACCTGATCACGGCCATCCGCAAGGTGGTCGCCGGCGGGAAATACATCAGCCCGGTGGCGGCGGAGCGGCTCACCTACGAGCTCGACAGGGACTCGAACAAGGCCCCCCACGAGACGCTGTCCGACCGCGAATACCAGGTCATGCGTATGATCGCGGCGGGGAAGTCCATCAAGGAGATCGCCGCCGACCTGTGCCTCAGCATCAAGACCGTGAGCACCTACCGCACCCGCATCTTCGAGAAGCTGGAGATCAAGACCAATGCGGCACTGGTCCTGTATGCGGTGCAGAACAACCTCATAGACAGCCGGCAGATCCCTTCCGCCCCACCCCCGGCGAACACCCTGGACGAGTGACGCGTCCCTCCCCCGAGGCCTCGTCTCCCCCCAGGGAGGCGTGTAGGCATACTCCTACGCTGAAACGAGAAAATCTGTCATAACAATATCAGAAATTTTGTGCTTCCCTTTTGTTGATTAGTATGTCATTAAGACAATCACAACAAGTGTTGTTCTGACCTCCTTTACGCCAGAAGAGGGGACAAGTCCTCTCGTGCTTTGTCCTAACAACCCAAACTTCTTCTGGCTATTTTTTTGTCCAGAGCACGGCGGGAAAGAGCCCCGGAGCGAGGATCCCCGGGTGATTTTCTAGTCCTGCTGCACGATCTCCCGGAGGAACCCGGACGGAACCTGGTACATCTCGCGGCCGTACAGCGCCCTCACCCGGGACCAGCTCAGGACCACCTGCCTGCGGGCCCTGGTGATGCCCACGTAGAGGAGCCTGCGTTCCTCCTCGATGTCCTTGGCCTCGTCGAAGGACCGGGAATGGGGGAGCAGCCCCTCCTCGCACCCGGCGATGAAGACATGGTCGAACTCCAGGCCCTTGGACATGTGCAGGGTCATGACGCTCACCGTCTCGCCCCCCATGGCGTCCACAGCGGTCATGAGGGCCTTTTCCTGGAGATATTCGGCAAGGTCCGTGGCACCTTCGGCGCTGGCGATGAGCTCGCGCACGTTCAGGAGCCGGTCCTCGCCGTCAGGCTCCTGGAGGAGGTATTCCCGGTAGCCCGAGCGCTCCACGACCAGGGCCAGGACATCCGCCGCATCGCCCCGGGCTGCGGCCTTCATGAGGTCGTCCATGAGGGCCGTGAAGGCCCTGACCCCCCTGGCCGCGGCACCCTTCACCGCCTTGTGGTCGAGGGCCTGCTCCAGGGCGCTCACGGTGGGCACGCCCTTCCTCCGGGCAAAGGTGAAAAGCGCCTCAAGGCTCTTCTCGCCGATACCGCGGGCGGGGACGTTGATGATCCTCGCCAGCGCCTCCTCGTCTGCGGGGTTGACGATGAGCCGCAGGTACGCAAGGAGGTCCTTCACCTCCCTGCGCTCGTAGAACCGCATGCCGCCGTACACGGCATAGGGGATGGACTGGCGGACAAAGGCCTCCTCGAGCACCCGGGACAGCGCGTTGACCCTGTAGAAGACAGCGATCTGGGCGGGGCCGGCCCCTGCTTCGATGAGCCGGGACACGGCAAAGGCGATCTGCCGGGCCTCCTCCACGTCGTCCCTGAACTCCATGACGCACACATCGCTGCCCGGTCCGCACGCGGAGCGCAAGGTCTTGGGTGCGCGGTGGCGGTTGTTGGCGATGAGGGAAGAGGCCGCCTTCAGGATATCCTCGGTGGAACGGTAGTTCTGTTCCAGGACCACCACCGAGGCATCGGGGAAGTCGTCCCTGAACCGCAGGATGTTGCCCACGTCCGCGCCCCTCCAGCCATAGATGGACTGGTCGTCGTCCCCCACCACGCAGATGTTCCTGCCCGGCCCCACCAGCTGCATGAGGAGCCGGTACTGGGCCATGTTCGTGTCCTGGTACTCGTCCACCAGGATGTGGGTGAACCGATGGTGGTAGCGCTCCCTCAGGTCGGGCGCAGCGGCAAGCATGCCGCCGGGCACACAGATGAGGTCGGCGAAATCGAAGGCGCCCGAGGACTTCTTCTTCTGTTCGTACAGTGCCGCCACCGGCGCGGGATCGAAGGGAAGGTCCACGGGGATCTGGTCCATGGGCCGCAGGGTGTCCTTGCTCATG
>CAZNGL010000169.1:0-5706 GCA_964572405.1 uncultured Bacteriovoracaceae bacterium | reverse complement strand
GTGAAAAGACCCTGTGCGCCATCAGCTTCATCTTCGCCCTGTTCAAGGTGAACCCCTCGCCCTTCTGCATTCTGGACGAGGTGGACGCGCCCCTGGACGATGCCAACATCATCCGCCTGAACCGGCTCATCAGGTCCTTTTCCAAGGAATCCCAGTTTCTCGTGGTCACCCACAACAGGCATACCATGGAGATGGCCGATCTGCTCTACGGCGTCACCTTCGATGTGCCAGGCGTCAGCAAGGTGGTCTCCATGGTTCTGGAGGATCTCCAGGGGTAAAACAATTCTTCGGGAAGGGAAAACTATTACCATTTTCCCCTTCCATTTTCAGAAAAAACAGCCTAATAGGCGGTGTTGAGCCGTGCATGCAAATTGCAGGTGAAAATCAGGGAGTTTGGAGCCATGACGCGCTTTATTGCAGTGACATCCGGTAAAGGGGGCATCGGCAAGAGCAACTTCGTGCTGAACGTTGCAGTGAGTCTTGCGGCCATGGACTCGAAGGTGCTGATCCTGGATGCAGACCTCGGGCTGGCGAATCTGGACGTTCTCCTGGGGGTGCGGCCTCACCGGACCCTCGAGGATGTGGTTCTTGGCCGGGCCAGCCTCAACGACATCATCATCAGGACCGAATACCGCGTAGGGCTCATCCCGGGCTCATCGGGAACCCAGGACATGGCGGATCTCGGCAGGGAGCAGATCGGGAACCTCGTCGCAGCGGTGAAGGATGCCACCGAGCAGACGGACTTTCTTCTCATCGACACCTCGTCGGGCATCTCCACGGGCGTGGTCTCCTTCCTCATGGCTGTCCCCGAGGTGGTGGTGGGGGTAAGCGATGAACCCACCAGCCTCACGGACGCCTATGCCCTCATCAAGGTGCTCAAGCGCAACGGGTACGAGGGCCGGATCTCCATGTTCGCGAGCCAGGTGAAGAACAGCACGTCGGGCCATACCCTGTACAAGAAGATATCGTCCGCCACCCAGAGGTTCCTCGACATCCAGGTGGAGTTTCTCGGCAGCGTCTATGCGGATGAAAAGCTGCCCCGTGCGGTAACCGACCAGGTGCCCGCCGTGGTGCGGTATCCCACCTCTGACATCGCCCGGTGCTACCGGGTGGTGGCGCTCACCCTGCTCGGGCAGAAGAGTGTGGGCGCCGATGCGCAGAAACTCTGGTCCCGGCTGGTCTCCATGATCATGAAGGGAGGGCGTCCCAGGGTCATGCGAGCAGTCTCTTTCAACGGAGAGGCACCGGCAAGGTCCATGGAGAAGACCTTCCAGGATATCCTGGACGAACAGCGCAAGACCCGCATCCTCCTGGAGCGGGTGCTCACTGCCCTGGAGCAGGCTTCCCCCGAGGTGAGGGCGCGCAAGGGCTATTCCGCGTGATCGCCCGCATGGACACCCCGTGCGGCCCCCTGTGGGTATCGGGAGGCGCCGAGGCGGCGGATGCGGTTTCGTGGAGCCCCATACGGGGAGATCCTCACCAGGGAGAACTGGACTGGGTGTTGCGGGCGCTGGATGAATTCTTTCAAGCCAGGCTGAGGCAGTTTCCCGGAGGACTCCTGTTCATGGGGCCCGGGGTCCTGTGGACGCGCATCCCGCATCCCCTCCGTCCCCTGGAAGGTTCCCAGCAGTTCCTCGCGGCCATCTCCCGGATTGCCTACGGGGACACCATGACCTACGGACAGGTGGCCGCGAGCGCGGGAAGGCCCGGGGCCGCCCGGGCCGTGGGCGCCGTGTGCAGGGCCAACCCACTCCCTGTCCTGATCCCCTGCCACCGGGTGGTGGGGGCCCATTCCATCGGCGGATACACCCCGGACATACGGATCAAGCAATCCCTTCTCAGGATGGAGAGACGCCGCTAGCGTACAGCGGCACTGTCGTTGCCTTCCTCTGCAGGCCCCCATGAGCCGGGCGAATCTATTTGACAAGACCCGAGGTGGTGGCATAGGGAGATTTTGTGTTTGAAAAAACACATCGAAAAGACCAGGGCCCCTTCCCGTGGGATCCGGCACGTGCGGATATATGATATGAGAAGGGACGCTCGACAGGGAGAAGGCATCGATGAAACCGCTCGTGGATCTTCATGGCAGGCGCATCAGGTATGTGAGGATCTCCATCACGGACCGGTGCAACCTGCGGTGCCGCTACTGCATGCCCCTGGGGGGTGTCCAGTGGGTCCCCCACGATCTCGTGCTGACCTACGAGGAGATGCTGCGCATCCTCAGGATCTGCATCCCGCGGGGGGTGGAAAAGGTCAGGATCACTGGGGGCGAGCCCCTGCTGCGCAAGGGGCTGAGCGGCTTCATCGCGCAGGTGAAGGCCATCGGCTCACTGAAGGACCTCTCGCTCACCACCAACGGTGTCCTCCTGGAGTCCATGGCCAAGGAGCTGAAGGAGGCCGGGCTGAGCAGGGTGAACGTGAGCCTCGACACCCTGGACAGGGAGAAGTTCGCATACATCACCCAGGTCGATGCCTTCGACAGGGTGGTGAGGGGCATATGCGTGGCGCACGAGCACGGCCTGAGACCGGTCAAGGTCAACGTGGTGGCCATACGGGGGTTCAACGACGCCGAGATAACCGATTTCGCCAAGCTCACCATGGACCTGCCCGTGCAGGTGCGCTTCATCGAGCTCATGCCCATCGGGTGCATCTCGAAATACCCTGAGCGCGAGAACATCAGCGCCGAGGAGATCAAGGACATGATCGAGGCGAGGTTCGGCCCCATGGAGGGCCTGGAGCGGGGGCTCGGTCCGGCCTGGAGCTTCAGGATTCCCGGCGCCCGGGGGAGCATCGGGCTCATCGGCGCCCTGAGCGAGCGCGATTTCTGCGGCTCGTGCAACCGTATCCGCATCACCGCGACGGGCCAGCTCAGGCCCTGCCTGTTCTCCGAGAGGCAGATAGACCTGCGGGGGCCCCTGAGGGAGGGGATCACGGACGAGGTACTGGAAGGGCTCATAGAGCAGGGGGTCAGGGCAAAGCCTCCGGGGCACGGGGTGTGCCGGGGAGCCGACCTTGTTCATGGCACCATCCGGACCAGGATGTCCGATATCGGCGGATAGGGGCTACTGCTTCAGCTGTTCCTGCGCGAGCTCGATGAGCCTGCCGAAGGAGACGAGGTCCTTCTGGAAGAGCACCCTGTTCGTGTTCAGGAGGGAGAGCCCAGAGAGCTTGTCCCGCTTCTTCTCCGATGCCCACGCCACCTTGCAGTAGAGCGAGATCTCTCCGATGCCCTGGTGATCTTCGATGGCGAGCTTCACCACCGAACCCACCGGTACGCTGACCCCGGACACACACATCCCCTCGCTGCTCGCGTTCACCAGGGTGACGGGTTTGACGGACTCGCTGACCTCGATGGACCCCCTCACCTCGGGCAGGGGGATTCGCTCATGGATGCGCTTTTCTTTCTTGGAATGCATACGAGCAAAATACATTCTTAACCCGTACCGTGTCAAGCCAAGAGCGTCCCGCAAAAAAGGGAGAATCCTGTGATGGACCTCCGTGTGCGGCTTGGTATATACTATGTCCGTACCGATGATATGGAAGGCCGCGAGGATCCTGGCCTTGTGCGTACCGGGGAGGGTGGCATGCACGTTGATCTTTCCGAGGAGCACCAGATCCTGAAGGAGACGGTGAGGCGGTTCGCCCAGCAGGAGATCGAGCCCAGGGTTGCGGCCATGGACCGCGACGAGGCGTTCGACGAGTACCTCTGGGACAAGGGCAGGGAGCTCGGGTTCGTGGGCATGGGCATCGGAACCGCCTACGGGGGGAGTTTCAGCGACTACGTCTCCCTGGGGATCATGGCAGAGGAGGTGAGCCGGGTCGATGCCGGCGTGGCGGTGGTCTTCGGCGCGCACTCGGTGCTGTGCGGCAACAACATCGAGCGCAACGGCACGGCCGGACAGAAGGGCAGGTACCTCCCCCGGCTTGCCTCGGGTGAGCGGCGCGGCTGCATGGGCATCACCGAGCCCGAGGCGGGCTCGGACGCCCTGTCGATCCGCACCAGGGCGCGTAAGGACGGCAGCGTCTATGTCCTCAGCGGCACCAAGATGTTCATCTCGAACGCCCCCATTGCGGACACCGCCCTCATCTACGCCACAACGGACCCCTCCCTGGGGCACGCCGGGCTGAGCGCCTTCATCGTTGAAAAGGATTTTCCCGGCTACCACCGGGGCAGGGGCCTGTCCAAGCTCGGACTCCGCTCGTCACCCACCGGAGAGATAGTCCTGGAGGACTGCGTGGTGCCCGAGGAGAACCTCCTGGGGGGGGTGGAGGGCAAGGGGCTGTCCATCATGTTCTCCGGGCTGGACGTGGAGCGCATCCTGTGGAGCTGCCAGGCCCTGGGCATCGCGGGGGCCGCCTTTGATGCCTCGCTGCGCTACGCCAGGGAGCGCAGGCAGTTTTCCCAGGCGCTCATATCCTTCCAGATGATCCAGGACAAGCTCGCCAGCATGCTCGTGGAGATCGAGGCGGCCCGCCTGATGGCGTACCAGGGGCTCGTCTGCCTGGACCGGGGGGACAGGCGGCGCACCAGGATGCTGGCGGCGCAGGTCAAGCTCTACGCGTGCGAGATGGTCAACCGCGTCACCACCGAGGCGCTGCAGATCCACGGCGGGTACGGCTACATGAAGGAGTTCCCGCTGGAGCGCTACCTGAGGGACGGCAGGGCATATGCCATCGGCGCCGGAACGAGCGAGATCCAGAAGCTCATCATCGGGGGCTACCTCATGGCATGAGGCCTGAAGGGGCCGGCAGGGAAGTAGCTCCACGAGGCGTGTGGATAGTATGGATGCGTGACCGGAGAACAGAGAGGAACCGGGACCGGCCGGTATGGAGAAGAACCATGGTCAGGGATATCAAAAAGATGGCGTCGACACGCTACGACGTGCTGGTGATCGGCGGCGGCATCACCGGGGCCTTCGTGGCATGGGACAGTGCGCTCAGGGGGCTCAAGGTAGCCATCATCGACAAGGGGGACTTCGGAGCGGCCACCTCGGCGGCCACCTCCAAGCTCATCCACGGCGGGCTGCGCTACCTGAAGACGCTGGAGGTGGGGCTGGTCAGGGAATCGCTCCAGGAACGCAGGATCATGGAGATCATCGCGCCGCACCTCGTGTATCCCCTGCCCTTCGTCTTCCCTGCCTATGGATGGGGCATGCGGGGCATGCCCGCGGCGGTCTCGGCCATGGTGTTCTATGACACCCTCTCCTATGACCGGAAATGGATCAACGACGACGACAAGAAGATACCGGGCCATGAGAAGTTCACCGCAGAGCAGATCCTGGCCATGGAACCTATCCTCGACGCGAACGACCTCAAGGGCGGGGTCATCTACTACGACTGCCAGATGTACAACCCGGAGCGGCTCACCCTGGAGCCCATCCTGGCTGCAGCGGAGTTCGGCGCCCATGCCGCCAACTACATCATGGCCGAGGACCTCATCAGGGAGGGCGACACGGTCAAAGGCGCCCGCGTGCGGGACCTCCTGGACGAGGGCAGGGAGTACGAGATAAATGCCTCGGTCACGGTGAACGCCACCGGTCCCTGGGCCGACATGATCCTCGGCAGGATCAGGGGCACGAAGCACCATGGTCTCATCCGGTCCAAGGGCATCCACATCATCACCCGGCCCCTCTACAAGGACCACGCCATGGTCCTCCAGACCAAGTCGGGCAGGCATTTTTTCATCATCCCCTGGCGGGGGCACAG
>CAZNGL010000168.1:0-5720 GCA_964572405.1 uncultured Bacteriovoracaceae bacterium | reverse complement strand
GAGGCCTACTTCAAGCCCCACATGGCGGCCCAGCACCCCAGGATCACCCTGGTGGCCTGCTGCGACTCCCGGGTCCAGCCCATGGTCATCGACCCCGACCCCATCGACAGGGTCTTCACCATCGAGACCATCGGCAACCAGGTGGCCTCGGCCCAGGGTTCCGTGGACTACGGGGTCCTGCACCTCCACACCCCGGTGCTCCTCATCCTGGGGCACAGCGACTGCGGGGCGGTGAAGGCCTTCATGAAGGGCTATGAGAAGGAAAACGACGCCATCAAGTCGGAGTTGGACAACCTCAAGGCCACCATCACCGAACCCGGCATGGGCAGCTTCGAGGAGGCCCTGGTGAAGAACGTGAAACAGAACGTGCTGAACCAGGTGACGGAGGCGGTGAAGCGCTACAAGACCCTGGTGGACGAAGGCAGGCTCACCGTGGTGGGCGCGTACTACGACTTCGTGAACACTTTTGAAAAGGGGTTCGGCCGGGTGGTCCTCCTCAGCGTCAACGGCGTCAGTGATGCGGCAAAGATGAAGGCTCTGCCCCAGCTTGCCGGTCTGGAACTGGATGCGAACCTCGGTGTATAATATCTGCGGACAAAGTGTCCGTTTGCATTGATATTTCCCGGAACAGAGGGGGGAGGCGTGACGCTTGCCGAGGTGAGGGACCTCCTTGAAGCGCAAGTGGTAGTGGGGCAGGACAGGCTGGATGCACAGGTGAACACCGCCTTCGGCGCTGACCTCATGAGCGACGTGCTGGCCTATGCGCGGTCCGGCTGCATCCTCATCACCGGCCTGTCCAACCTCCAGGCGGTGAGAACGGCCTACGCCCTGGACATCGCGGCCATCGTCATCTGCCGCGGCAAGGCAGTGAACGACAGGTTCGTGGAGACCGCCCGGGAACTCGGCATCCCCGTGCTTTGGACCCGGTTCATCATGTTCGAGGTCTGCGGCAGGCTGTTCGAAAAGGGCATCACGGGATGCGTCAGGGAGATCCGCATCGGAGAGATGACCAGTGCCAGACAGTGAATACGGACGGTTTCTCCAGGGCAGCTTCGATGTCCACGGCCGCGACTTCGTGGACGCGGGCCTCGTGTCGAGCCAGATCAAGAAGGACCTGAAGGCCAAGGGCATCGGAGAGGACGTCATCCGCAGGATCGCCATCATCGCCTTCGAGGCCGAGGTGAACATCATCTCGTACGCCACCGTGGGGACCATCAGCTACTATATACTGCCGGATGCCATCATCTTCGAGGCCGTCGACGAGGGGCAGGGCATCGAGGACATCGAGCTCGCACTGCAGGAAGGCTATTCAACGGCGGACGACTCCATCCGCGAGATGGGGTTCGGTGCGGGCATGGGGCTGGCGAACATCAGGAAATCCTCCGATATTTTCGAGATCACCTCGGAGCCGGGCAGGGGAACCAGGGTGAAGTGCACCATCATGCTCAATGCACAAAATCTGCAAGGACAGTGAACCTATGACGCTCGAAACCATTGCCGAACGACTCTCGTTGAAGTGCAAATGCTGCTGGGAGCACCTGGGGAAAGAGGTGAGCGGCGGGTATGCAGGAGACCTCCTCAGCGATGTCATGGCCAACAGCGCCGCGGGCAACATCTGGGTGACCCGCCAGGTGCACCAGAACATCGTGGCCGTTGCCGCCCTGAAGGAGCACGCCGCCGTCATCATCGTCCAGGGGGCCACGCCTGAGAAGGAGACCCTGGATAAGGCCACCAGGGAGGGCATCCCCATCCTGGTGAGCGACCTGGCGGAGTTCGAGCTCGTGGGCAGGCTCCACCGGCTCCTGTACCCGGAGAAGGCCTGATGCCCTCGGGAGAGCCTCCACAGCCTCCCATGGGAAGGGTATTCCGCTGCAACCTCCACCTGCACACCTGTCTGTCGCCCTGCGGTGACCTGGACATGCACCCCGCGGCCATCGTGCCGGAGTGCATCAGGCAGGGGCAGGACGTCATAGCGGTCTGTGACCACAACGCCTCGGAGAACGTCCGGTACGTGCAGACCGCGGCCGAAGGCACCGGGCTCGTGGTCATCCCGGGCATGGAGGTGTGCACGAAGGAGGAGGTCCACCTGGTGGCGCTTTTCGATGCCTTATCGGCGCTGACCACCTTCCAGGAGTCCGTGTACGCAAACCTCCCGGGCACGAACAGCGAGGAGGCCTTCGGCGTCCAGGCCATCGTGAACGAGAAGGGCGAGGTGGAGGGTTTCAACGAGCACCTCCTCATCGGCGCCGCCGACATCTCGCTCAATGCGGCGGTGGACCAGATCCACGCCCTGGGGGGGCTCGCCATACCGTCGCACATCGACCGGCCGGGCTTCGGGCTGCTCGGCCAGCTCGGGTTCGTACCGCCGGACGTGCCCTTCGACGCGCTGGAGGTCTCCGCAGGGCTCGGGATCGCGCAGGCCAGGCAGCGCTACCCGGAGCTCAAGTCCTACCAGTTCGTCACCGCCTCTGACGCCCACTTCCTCCACGACATCGGCAGGGCATGCACCCGCATGTACCTGGAGACCCCGTCGTTCTTTGAGATCAGGCTCGCCCTCATGCGCCACCAGGGCAGGTACGTGCTGGAGTAGACCGTGCTGGAGCTCGCCCTGCACGTGCTGGACATCGCCGAGAACTCGTCGCGCGCAGGAGCCAGCCTCATCGAGATCACCATCGAGGAGGACCTTGCCAGGGACCTCTTTTGCCTCCAGATCAGGGACAACGGGCACGGCATGGACGAGATGGCCCTCGAAAAGGCCCAGGACCCCTTCTACACCACCAAGAAGGTCAGGCGCATCGGGCTCGGCCTGCCCATGCTCAAGCAGGCGACGCAGGCCGCCGACGGCGGTTTCTCCCTGGAGTCGGAGCCGGGCAGGGGGACAATGGTGCGTGCGTGGTTCAGACACTCCCACATCGACCGCCAGCCCCTGGGTGACATCGCCGGGGTCGTCACCATGCTCATCCTGGGGAACCCGGACATCGACCTGGTCTATACCCACCGCAGGAACGGGAACGAGTATGTCCTGGACACGAGGGAAATCCGCGAGGGGCTCGGGGAGGTGCCGCTCAACACCATGGAGGTCCTGAACTTCATCCGGGACAACATCCGCGAGGGGCTCGACGAGCTGAACGGTGCCTCCGGCGGAACTTCCTAACCCTCATCCAGGATGCCCCGGATCTTCCTGGACAGGTCCGCCATGGTGAAGGGCTTCTGGATGAACCCCCTGCATCCCTTCTCCATGATGGCCTTTGCCTGGCCGTCGAGGCTGTACCCGCTGGAAAGAAGAATCTTCACGTCCGGACGGATCCTCTTCAGGGCGTCGAAGGTTTCGTTGCCGCCGAAGCCCGGCATGATCATGTCGAGCACCACGAGGTCGATGGCTTCACGTTCCTGCTCGAACGCCTGCAGACCTTTCCTGCCTCCTGCGGCGGGAATGACGCGGTAACCCAGGTTCTCGAGCATCCGCGCGCCGACCTCGAGGATCATGTCCTCGTCGTCGATGAGCAGGATCGTCCCCCGGCCCTTCATGAGCTCGTCCTTGGGCTGCTGCACGCGTTCCACTTCCCTGTCGGAGGCCGGCAGGTGGATGACGAAGGAGGAGCCGATGCCCTTGACGCTCTCCACCAGGATGAACCCGCCATGGTTCTTGATGATGCCGTACGCGGAGGCCAGGCCCAGGCCCGTGCCCCGGCCCCGTTCCTTGGTGGTGAAGAACGGCTCGAAGATGCGCGCCCTGGTGGGCTCGTCCATCCCTATGCCGGTGTCGGTGACGGTGATCCTGACGAACCTCCCGGGTGCAATGTCGTACGGGCTCACGCTCACCTCGTCCAGTTCCACGTTCTGGGCGGAGAGGTACAGGTCTCCGCCGCCGGGCATGGCCTGCCAGGCATTCACGAAGAGGTTGATGAGCACCTGCTCCAGCTGTCCCTGGTCCACCTCCACGGTCCAGAGTTCCTCAGGGAAGTTCCGGTGGATGCGGATCTCCCTCTTGGTCCGGCCGAACAGCTCCGAGCTCTGGGTGACGAACTCGCCGATGTTGGTGGGCTTCACCTCGTACTTGCCTCCCCGGGCAAATCCCAGGAGCTGCTTGGTCAGGTCCGAGCCCCGCTGGACGTAGTCCTCCATGCTCTTGAGCCGGTCGTAGACGGGGCTCGACTGGTCGACGTGCAGGAGGATCAGCGAGATGTTCCCGAGGATTCCCATGAGCAGGTTGTTGAAGTCATGGGCGATGCCGCCCGCCAGCGTACCGATGGACTCCATCTTCTGCGCCCGCAGGATCTGGTCCTCGAGGGCCTTCTTCTCGGTGGTGTCGATGACGAAGCCGCGGTGCCCCACGGGCGCGCCTTCCCGGAATATTGCGGTGGCATAGACCAGGGCGGGGAAGGTGTCGCCGTTCTTCTTCCTGGCGGTGTATTCGCCCAGGCCGACCCGTTCGCCCCTGACGAGCCGCTGATAGGTCGCGAGCATCCGGGCATGGTCTTCGGGCACGATCATGTCGAATACACTCTTTCCCCTGGCAAAGTCCTCCTGGGTATACCCGAATTTCTCGAAGCCCGTCTTGTTCACAAAGGTGAAGATGCCGTTCTTGTCCGCCTCGTACACGGTTTCCGGAAGGAGCTCGGCCAGCTCGCCGAAGCGTTCCTCACTCTCGGACCGGGCCTTTTCCGAGAGCTTCCATTCGGTGATGTCGATCATGGAGGCGATGGTGTCGTGTGTGCCGGGCAGGATGGCGGCACTGAGGAGGAGGTTTCGGATCTCGCCTGTCCGGTGAACCATGCGGATCTCGTACGACGAGGGGGCAGAGCCGGGTCTCTCCTCCCGCATCTTCCGGTATCGTTTCATCGTCTCCAGGTCTTCGGCGTGCACGAACCCTGTCCAGCTCATCCGTCCCTCCATTTCCTCTCTGGAGTACCCGGTGATTTTGGCAAAGTTGGAGTTGGCCAGGATGATGGTGGTGTCCCTGGCGGCTATGATGTTTGCGGTGGCCGTATGTTCGAAGATGGTCCGGTAGCGCTCCTCGCTCTTCCTGAGGGCCTCCTCGGAGCGCTTGCGCTCCGTGATGTCCCGGGATACTCCGTAGATGCCCACCATGGTTCCCTGTTCGTCGCGGATGGCGTTCATCGTGTTCTCGATCCACACCATCGATCCGTTCTTGTGGTAGTACTCCGCCTCGAAGGCGGCCGTCCTCGCCGGGTCGACACCGGGCTGTCCCTCGCGCTCCAGCTCCCGGGCCAGTATGGCGAGACCCCTGGCGAGCGACTCGGGCGTCATTGTTTCCTCGATCTTCTGGCGCATGCGCTCTTCCTGGGTGTACCCCGTCATCCGTTCCACGGAGGGGCTGACATAGGTGAGGTTGAGGTCGAGGTCGGTGGTCCAGATCACGTCGTTCATGTGCTCCGTGAGGAACCGGTACTTGGCCTCGCTCTGCTGGAGCGCCCTCTCCATGCGTTTACGCTCGGTGATGTCCACCATGGATGCGATGCTCACCGATGTGCCGGGGATGAGCGCGATGTTCATGAAGATGTCCATGGGTTCACCCGTGCGCGTGACCGCCTTGAACTCGTAGGAACTGGGGGCGCTGCCGGGATTTTCCCTGCGCATGACATGGAATTTCTTCAACCGATGGAGGTCGTCCCGGTGGATGAACCGGGTCCAGCTCATCTTGCCCTCGATCTCCTGCTTCGAGTAGCCGGACAGCTTCACGAAATTGCTGTTCACCA
>CAZNGL010000167.1:0-5788 GCA_964572405.1 uncultured Bacteriovoracaceae bacterium | reverse complement strand
CTGGGCTATACGCCCCAGGAGCGCATGCGGCAGAATGCCGCGGACATGATGACCCCGGAGTCGTATGCACGGGCCCTGGATGCCCTGCACCGGGAACTCAGGCGGGACCACGAAGAGGGGGCGGACCCCGACAGGAGCGTCATTGTCGAGCTCGAGTATTACCACAGGGACGGGTCCACCGTATGGATGGAATGCGTGGCGAGCCCCATCCGCGATGCAGCAGGCAACCCCATCGGCATCCACGGGGTGTCCCGCAACATCACCGACCGGAAGCAGGCCCAGGAGGCCCTGAATGAATCGCACCGGCACCTCCGGCGGAACATGCTCTTCCTCGAGGCAATGCTCTCGGCCATTCCCACTCCGGTGTTCTTCAAAGACACGGCGGGCAGGTACCTCGGCTGCAACCAGGCCTTCAGCGACCTGTTCGGCATCACCACGGGGGAGATCCGCGGGAAGACCGCGTACGAGATACTGCCTGAGAAACTGGCGCAGGTACACCACGGCAAAGACCTCGAACTCCTGCAGAACCCCAAGATCCAGACCTATGAATGGAAGGTGAGGGACAAGGACAGGCAGATGCGTGATGTCATCTTCGGCAAGAACGTCTTCCGGGACGAGAACGGCGAGGTCGCGGGCATCGTCGGGGCGTTCATCGACATCACCGAGCTGAAACGCGCGCAGGAAGAGCTGACCAGGCACCGGGACTCTCTGGAGGAGATGGTCAGGGAGCGCACCGAGGACCTGACCAGGACCTACGAGCAGCTGAGGCAGGAGAACGAGGCGAGGAAGGTCACCGAGGAAGCGCTGCGGGCCAGGGAGAGGGATCTGGAACTGCAGCAGGTGGACCTGGAGGAGATGAACTCCGCCCTGAAGGTGCTCCTCGACAAGCGCGAGGAGGACAGGACCCACCTGGAGGACAACATCATCACGAACATCAAGACCTGCGTGTTTCCGTACATCGAGAAGCTGAAGGCATCGGCGCTGCGCGAAAGCCAGAGGGCATACCTGTCCGAGATCGAGCTGCACCTGAGAGAGATCGCCTCGTCCTACATCAAGAACCTGTCCTCAGGGCACATCGGGCTGAGCCCCAGCGAGATCCAGGTGGCCTTCCTCATCAAGGAGGGGAAATCCTCGAAGCAGATCGCCGAGCTTCTCAATGTCTCCCTCAACACCGTGATGACCCACCGTTTCTGCATCCGGAAGAAGACCGGCTTGAAGGGGAGAAAGGTGAACCTCATCTCGTATCTCCAGACCCTGAAATGATGGCTCGCGGGGCTGCACTGTACAGCCCCGCGCCCCCCTGTCCGCACCCGTGACCTGCCCATTTTGCCTTTGCCTTTTCTCTGCCGGTGATAGTATGATCACCTCATGACATGGGAACACCATGTACCGACGCACCCGGGAGACGCATGCAGAAGGTATACATTCTCGATACGAACACCCTGATAGAAAACCCGGATTGTCTCGATGCATTCAGGAACGGCCATGAAAACAGGGTCCTCGTCCCCTACTCGGTCATCATGGAGCTCGACCGCCTCAAGACCAGGCCCGACCTGACCCATATCATCGCGGTGGTGGCGGACAGGCTCGAACACGACCAGGGCTTCGACGTCATCCACATCCCCACCAAGACATACTCGGTGAGCAGGACCAACGACGACGACATCCTGGAGGACATCCGGTACGCCTTTGCCAACGCATCGCGGTACTTCGGCAATATGGAGCCCGTGGTGGTCTCCAACGACAGGATGTTCCGGGTGAGGCTGGGATGCGACGGTATCAAGAGCCAGGAATACAAGGATTCAAAGCCCTTCCAGTCGCTGTCGCAGCTCTATACGGGCTTTGCGGGATGCGACGACGAGAAGATCGCCAACTGTTTCTGGTGGGACCAGCAGCACAGGCTCTGGTTCGAGGGGACAGGCTCGCCGGTGGACTACGAGCACACCCCGTGGGCGGTGAGGCCGCGCAACGTATACCAGAACTGCGCCATGGAGCTCATGCTGGACAGGCGCATCGACGTGGTGACGCTCCAGTCAGAGGCCGGTTTCGGCAAGACCCACGTCGCGCTCGCCTGCGCCTTCGAGCTGGTGCTCCAGAAACCCAAGGACTACGGCCGGATCATCATCTTCAAGCCCGTGGTGGAGATCGGGGAGCGCCTGGGCTTCCTGCCCGGAGACGAGAAGGAGAAGCTGGCGCCCTACATGCGGGGTATCACCGACCTCATCATGAAGCTGCATGCCCAGCGCCCGGCCAATGCCCTGTTTGTTGACCCCAAGGCGGCCCACCCGGAGCTGAACCCGAAGAAGATCGAGATCATCAGCCTGAACTTCATCCGCGGCATGAACATCGAGGACGCCGTGGTGATCATCGACGAGGCGCAGAACATCACCCGGTACGAGACCCGGGCGCTCCTTACCCGCATGGGCGAGCACGTGAAGTGCTTCGTGCTCGGGGATACCAACCAGGTGGACCACCCCTATCTCAACGCGTACAACAACGGTCTGAACTGGATCGTCACCAAGTTCAAGGGGCACCGCAACTACGGGCACATGGTCCTGAAAGGCAGCAAGTCGCGCGGTCCCATCACGGACCTGGTGCTCAAGACGAACCTGTAAGCCCGGCTCATATCCGCCCTCATTTATCCGAGAATCTGGGCTCCCGCTTTCCCGTAAAGGCGGCGACCCCCTCCTTCTTGTCCTCGCTCGCATAGCAGATGCCGAACTGCTCGCGCTCGTACTTCATGGCCGTGGCGAGGTCCATGGCCATGCCCTCGTGCACCGCCCTCAGCGCCGCCTGGACGGCGATGCGGCTCTTTGCTGCAATGGCGGCGGCGAGCTTCATGGCCTCGGCCACCACGGTCCCCTTGGCCACGGCCCTGTTCACGAGCCCGTATTCCTCGGCCTGCCTGCCGCTCAGGAAATTCCCGCTCAGGATGAGTTCCAGGGCCCTGCCCGCGCCGATGAGCCGCGGGGTGCGCTGGGTTCCGCCGTATCCCGGGATGATGCCCAGCTTGATCTCGGGCAGGCCCAGCGTGGCCGATTCGTCGGCGAGGCGGATGTGGCAGCCCAGGGCCATCTCCATGCCCCCGCCAAGGCAGAACCCGTTGATGGCCGCGATGACGGGCTTGTCCGCGTGCATGAGCAGGTTCGTGATCTCCTGGCCCGGGATGAGGAAGTCCGCGCCCTCCTGGGCGGTCTCAAAGTCGTTCAGCTCGCTGATGTCAGCGCCCGCGATGAATGCCTTGCCCGCGCCGGTGAACACGATGACCCGCACGTCGCGGTCCGCCAGGGCCTTGGTCAGGGTATCCCTGATATCCCTCAGCACGGGCCTGCTCAGGGCGTTCATGGGCGGGTTGTTGATCTCCATGAGCGCCACGCCCCCTTCGTTCACCGCATAGGAACACTTCAAGCCTTCATTGACCTTCTTCATGCCAGCTCCTTCCTGAAATAAATGGCTTCCCTCGTAGCGTGGGACGCCCCCTATCTTAATATGTCTGCAGGAAAAATTCACCTGTTGTTTCTTCCGGGCATCTCGGTGCGTCCCCCCCCCCATCCCTGCCCGCCCGGCCGATCACTGTGGAAAGTGCTTGTCTTGACGGAAAATACCTGTATGATCATGATGCATGCAGGAACGAATCCATCACGGGGGGGACTGTATAACCCATACAATTTCATGATCCAGGGGGGGCATGCCATGGACACATCCGTTCACGGTCCCGGGCACACCCGGGAACAGTCTTTGCTGGAAAATCCTTTCCTCATCCCCTTCAGGCGATCCGACCTGAAACGTCTCCCGTTCTTCTCGTCCATCATCGACCAGAAGCAGTTCATGAACGCCATCAACCTGAGAAACTTCGTCGACGGCGGGATGTATGCGCACATGGCCTGCCCGCACTCCGCCCAGGAGTACCTCCTCAAGGTGATTCCCGGACCATGCGTCGAGTCCGAGGTCACCTTCACGCTGCCGGACGGCTCGGCCCAGAGCTTCGAGGACTTCATGTTCAAGGGCATGGTCATCGACAACGGCAAGTCCGTGATCATGATGCAGGCCGACCCGGTTTTCACCATGCCCGACACCATGACCGTGAGCCTGCGCAGGAGGGGGGTCATCTACCAGTCGCGCCGCTCGAGGCGCTACCTGTGCAGGCATGTACATGCCCGCCTGGGGCGCGGCGGGCTCGAGTACGCGGGGATGCTCTACGAGTTCAATCCCTCGGGGCTCCGCATCGAGCTTGCCGGCACCTGCTGGCCGGACGAGGTGCCTGAAGAGGCCGCGGGCCACATCAGCGTGGAGCTTGCCAGAGAAGACAGGCGGGTCTTCTCGGGCGGCGCCCGGCTCATCCGCACCGAGAACCGGGGAAGAACCATCGTGCTCGCCCCCGTGAACGTCCCCTCAAAGCAGTACGGCGAGCGGAAGAACCGCAATCCGCGCCTGCACCTGGTGCCGAGTCCGGAGGTGAAGTTCACCCACCCGCTCACCCAGACGGCCGTGGCATATGACATCGTGGACATCAACGCATCCGGGTTCTCCGTGATGGTGGAGACCGACGCGTCGCTGCTCATGCCGGGCATGATCATCGATGAGGCGGAGATTTCCTTTGCCGGCGGCATGAGCCTGAGATGCCCGGTCAAGGTGGTGTACGGGGAGAAGATCAGGAAGCACGCCACCCGGTACGGCCTGCTCATCACCGACATCGACATCCAGTCCTACAATCGGCTCTTCGGTGTCATATCCCGGGCCGACGACCCCTGCGCCCGGGTGTCATACGACGTGGACATGGCGTCCCTGTGGAGCTTCTTCTTCGAGTCCGGGTTCATCTACCCGGAGAAGTACACCTGCATCGCCCAGTACAAGGACGCCATCAAGGAGACATACACCAGGCTCTACCACAACTGCCCGGACATCTTCTCGAGCCTGACGTACCAGCGCAACGGAGTCATCTACGGGCATGTCTCGCTCATCAAGGCGTACCAGAGGTCCTGGCTGGTCAACCACCTCGCGGCCAAGGACATGGGCCTGAAGATGACCGGACACCACGTCCTGAACCAGATCCTGAACTACTTCGACAGCATCACGCGCATGCCGTCGGTGGGCATGGACTACGTGATCATGTCCTTCCCCCCCGAAAACCGCTTCCCCAGCGACTTCTTCAGCTCCGTGCACCGCGCCCTGAACGACCCCCGGCACCTGTCCATGGACCTGTTCGCGCAGCTGACCATCGAGACCGGGTCCTCGTCCCCCTCCCTGCCCAAGGGCTGGGCGCTGAGGGAATGCACCCCTGCGGACATCCAGGGACTCCACGACGCCTACCGGAGCATCTCCGGCGGCATCATGGCGGACGCCCTGTGCCTGGACACCTCCGTGGCACCGGGCCCGACCATAGAGGAGGTCTACCGGGAATACGGCCTCACGCGGACATGCACCGTCTACGCACTTGTCCACGAGGGCGCGGCGCAGGCATACCTCGTGGCGGACAGGAGCGACAGGGGCATCACCCTGGCCGAGATGATCAATGCCGTCAAGGTCATCGTGCCAAGACACAGCACCGTTCCCTGGTATGTGCTCCGCTCGGCGGTCTGCGGATGCGGCCTGGAATACGGCCCGGCCGTCACGGTGCAGGTCTTCCCCTGCGAGTACCTGGACAGGACAGGCGTGCTGTACAAGAAGCGCCACGCACTGTGGGTGCTGGACATGCGGCACCTCCATGCCAACATGGACGAGATGAAGAACATGGCCCGTCAGAGCTCGGCCACCTACCTCAAGGGGGTGTTCTCCAGCTTCATGGACA